>DJML01000065.1 GCA_002436505.1 Bacteroidetes bacterium UBA6491
CTTGGTTATTATATTCATCGTCCTGATCTGCAATTCAATCTGGTTTACAGGAAAGTCAGAAGTGAACTAAGTGCTTTTGAAACATTGCAAACTGCAAAACGGATCGCTTTTACAGCCGAAGGGTATAAATTTCTATTTGATTACCATGGATTTGTCCCATTTGCCGGAGGCGCTGTAAGTCATGAATGGCTTGAGGTAGATGATAGAAACCCGGTCACGGGCAATAATACAGCGACATACAGTGGTTTCAGGCCGGGCTTTGTGTTTGGGTGGGACATCCGTCCAAACAGGGTCCAAAGCTGGTACTTACGCACTAACCTAAGATGGTTTCCAAACCTGAACATCAGAATGCAAAGCGGCAGTCTGGTCTCTCTGGATCAGTTGGAAATCAACTTTATACAATTGGTTGTTTTTCCGGGACGGATGTTCTGACCTTAAACCAACAATTAAGTACAATCGTGAGTGTGGTACACCGTCACTTGTAAGACAAACAGGCCTATTATAATTTTTTCACCCTGTCAGAGACCAGGTATACGCCAAGGAATATCAACAGGGCAAATAGTATCTTCTCAAGACGCAATTCCTGATTTTGTGCAATAATGGCAATAGAAGTCGCGAAAACAGGTTGAAGATAAATATAGCCAGCAACGAGGGTCGGAGATGCTTTCTGAACTGACCACGCATTGAGGAAATAGGCCAAAAGTGTTGTTCCAAAGACCACAAATGCAATCCCCAGCCAGACACCGGTAGTAAAAAGGTGAAAAGGAGCATTTATAAGAGAGCCTATCCCAAAGGGGATCACGAAGAGCAGACCGTAGGTAAAAATCCAACGGGCAACTGTAAGAGCAGAGTATTTCAAAAGGAATTTCCTGACGAAAACAAGATAGAAGGCGTAACATGTCGCATTCAGAATGATCAGAAGATCACCTAATGCGGTTTCACTCCTGTACTTAAATTTCGTTCCGCCAATTAGCAATAATGCACCGGTTGCAGCAATAAGGACCCCGACCACCTGTCTTTTTCGAACCGGTTTTCTAATCATGATCGCAGAAAAGATCAGCACAAATACCGGTGCGTTAAGCATGAGCACAGAAGCATTCATCTCATTTGTGAATGTCAGCCCTTTGAAAAAGAGGAGCATGTTTGCTGCTACTCCAAAGAATCCACTGATGGCCAGCCCTAAATGATCGGCGCGTGCGGTCACTTTCTGGCGGACAAATATGCTATGGTAAATGGTGAAAAATGCAGCTCCGGCAGTCACTCTTATCAGGATAAAACCGGAAGAGTTAAGTCCTGCATTCATCACATCCTTTGCAATGGTGTATGATGCTCCGTAAATTAACGAGACCGCCAGCAATGCCAGGTGAACAAATCCAATTCGTACCGGCTTTGCTGCCATAATTGATGATGTTTATTTACTTCAAGACAAAAGTTTCCATGAATTTAGTAGTGAAATCACCTTCCCTGAACTTTGCATCTTCCATTAGCTGAAGATGAAGTGGAATGGTTGTTTTCACCCCTTCAATGGTAAACTCAGTAAGTGCCCTGTGCATTTTGGTAATGGCTTCTTCCCGCGTGTTTGCCCACACAATAAGTTTTGCGATCATAGAATCATAGTTCGGAGGAATGGAATATCCCGCATAGATGTGGGTATCCACCCGTACACCATGACCTCCAGGCTTATGAAGCACCTCTATTTTTCCGGGACAAGGAATAAAGTTCCTATAGGGGTCTTCTGCATTGATCCTGCATTCCATAGAGTGCCCCTGAGGATAGTAATTCTTGCCGGTAATAGGAATTCCTGCAGCAATTTTGATCTGCTCCATAACGAGGTCGTGATTGATAACCTCCTCTGTTACAGGGTGCTCTACCTGTATACGTGTGTTCATTTCCATGAAGTAGAAGTTACGGTCCTTGTCCACCAGGAATTCAACCGTTCCAACGCCTTCATAGTTAATTGAGGACGCAGCTTTTATTGCAGCCTCTCCCATTTTTTCACGCAATTCATCGGTCATAAATGGAGATGGGACTTCTTCCACCAATTTCTGATGCCTACGCTGGATCGAACAATCTCGTTCACTCAGGTGACAAACATTGCCATACTGGTCACCGGCGATCTGGATCTCAATATGACGGGGTTCCTCAACGAATTTCTCCAGGTACATCCCATCGTTGCCGAACGCCGCTTTCGCTTCCTGCCTCGCGCTGTCCCATGCATCTGCCAGTTCTTTTTCATTCCAGCAGATCCGCATACCTCTTCCACCTCCCCCGGCAGTAGCCTTCATTATCACGGGATATTTAATTTCCTTGGCCAGATGTAGCGAATGTTCCAGTGATTCAAGCAATCCGTCAGAACCGGGAACACAAGGTACACCTGCTTTGATCATCGTGTCTTTTGCATTGGATTTATCACCCATTGCATTGATCATTTCAGGCGATGCACCGATGAATTTAATCCCATGATCACGGCACATTTCCGAGAATTTTGCGTTTTCAGAGAGAAAACCGTATCCCGGGTGAATAGCATCCGAATTTGTAATCTCTGCGGCAGCCATGATGTTAGACATCTTCAGGTATGACTCACTGCTGGACGGAGGACCAATACAAACAGCTTCATCTGCATATTTCACATGAAGGCTGTCCTTATCCACAGTTGAATAAACTGCTACTGTCTTGATGCCCATTTCTCTGCACGTACGAATTACACGTAGCGCAATTTCCCCCCTGTTGGCTATCAGAATTTTTTTAAACATAAGTTTAAAATTGAGTGTTAACGGAATGTTTAAGATGGTTCAACAAGGAACAAAGGCTGGTCATATTCAACCGGACTGGCATCATCCACCAGTACCTTTACTACTTTACCTGATATTTCGGATTCAATTTCGTTAAAGAGTTTCATTGCTTCAACGATACAGATAACATCTCCTTCTTTGATCTCATCACCCACATTAATGAAGGCAGGTTTGTCAGGAGATGGGCTTCTGTAAAATGTTCCTATCATAGGAGATTTCACTTCCACAAGGTTGCTACTCTGAGCCTCTGCAGCTGGTTGAGCTGGTGCCGGACCGGCAGCAGGTTGTGCAACCGGCTGTTGAGATTGAACAGGTGCCATAATCTGCTGAGGAATCTGTTGTTGGACAGACACAACCTCTCTGTGTGCAACCTTTTTAATGGAAAGTTTAAAATCTTTCCTCTCAATGTCAACTTCATCAACTCCTGAATTCGATACGAACTTAATAAGTTGTTGTATTTCTTTTAGATCCATACGACTGATAATTAACGAATATAGATTATTGAATCCAACTATTGTGGATCGTAAGCCCATTTTAAATAAAGTGCACCCCAGGTAAACCCGCCTCCAAAAGCTGAAAGTATCAGGTTATCCCCTTTTTTTAATTGATTTTCATAGTCCCACAAACACAATGGCAATGTGGCGTTGGTCGTGTTTCCGTACTTGGAAATATTAAGCATCACCTTGTCTTCGGGCAGTCCCATCCGGTCCGCAGTTGCATCAATAATTCGCTTATTGGCCTGATGAGGAACCAACCATGCAATATCTTCAGATGCAAGATTGTTCTTCTCCATGATCTTTGCGCTTACCTCAGCCATACGGGTCACGGCAAATTTAAAAACCGTTTTTCCCTCCTGGAACACAAAATGCATTTTGTTGTCTACTGTCTCATGTGATGCAGGAAGCAAAGAGCCTCCGGCTTTCTGGTGAAGGAATTCCCTCCCCGTGCCATCTACATGATAAATATGATCGATTATACCGAGCCCATCTGTACTAGGTTCCAAAAGAACGGCTCCAGCACCGTCACCAAAAATGATGCATGTATTTCTATCCGTGTAATCAACAATTGAAGACATTTTATCTGCCCCAACTACAATTACTTTCTTATAACGTCCGGTCTCTACAAAAGAAGCCCCGGTTTGTAATCCAAAGAGAAACCCTGAGCATGCGGCGGCAAGGTCGTACCCCCAGGCATTAACTGCGCCAATTTTTTCACAAATTATATTGCTGGTTGCAGGGAATACGAGGTCGGGGGTCACTGTAGAACAGATCACGAGGTCAATTTCTTCGGCAGATATCCCTCTTTTCTTTAGTAGCCCTTCAATAGCTCTTGCCCCAAGATCGGAAGTTGCTTTACCTTCTTCCCTAAGTATATGTCTTTCAACAACACCTGTTCTTGATCTTATCCACTCATCGTTGGTGTCGACCATTTTTTCCAGGTCGAAGTTCGTAAGGATATCATCAGGTACATATCCGTTGACAGCTGTTATTGCTGCTTTTATTTCAGCCATTCGCTCTTTTTTCAGATTTTTTGATCAACAATATTACAACGAAGCTTTGATTTTCTGAACAAGTTCTGATTGAACAACGCGTCGGGCAAGCTTGATCATGTTGACAAATGTATTGGCCCTTGAGATGCCATGACCTATGATCACAGGCTTGTTAACCCCAAGGATAGCCGTCCCTCCATGGATTTCAAAATTGAATCTGTCAAGGAATTCATCATTAATTCCCCTTTTTTTCAACCTGTAGAAAAATCCTTCACAAGTTTTTACAACGATATTCCCAGTGAACCCGTCACAGACGACAACATCGGCCGTATCAGAAAAAAGGTCCCGGCCTTCAATATTGCCTATAAAATTGATCTGACGAGTCGCTTCCATCATCGGATAAACTGCCTGAGTAAGCAGGTTCCCCTTCTCTTTCTCTTCTCCGATACTCAGCAATGCCACGCGTGGATTTTCTATTTTCAGTATATGTTGTGCATACATTGAACCAAGAATAGCAAACTGCACCAGATTGTCAGGTTTAACATCACTGTTCAAACCGACGTCCAGTAATAGTCCGGTATTTCCATTGTATTTTGGAACAAGCGTTGATAAAGATGGCCTGGTGATACCTTCGATTGACTTAACCGCATACAGAGAAGAAACCATCATTGCACCAGTGTTTCCTGCCCCTACAAAAGCATCGATCTTATTTTCAGCGAGCAGTTTCATGCCCACGTTGATGCTTGATTGTCTTTTTTGGGAAACAGCACGGGTCGGGTGTTCAGCCATGCCGATTGTTTCAGGTGCGTGGACTATTTCTACTCCATCAAGATTTACACCCAATTCCTTGATCTGGTGTTCTATCTGTTCCTGATCTCCAACAGCGACCATATGAACGCCCCTAAGATCCTTGTCTTGCAGAGCCTGCGACAATCCCAGGATCGCCTCAGCGGGAGCATAATCACCTCCCATTACGTCAATACCGATCTTCATGAAAAGCTACGAGCTAAGTTCAAGCTGTTAGATTTCATCCTTTGGAGGAAGAACCTGCATCCCACGATACATACCGGTCTCAAGATTAAGTCGGTGGTATTCCGACACTTCACCGGTCTTTGGATCTGTGAAAAGTTGTTTGCTTCCTAGTTTGTAGTGGGTACGTCTTTTGTCCCTTCTGGTTTTCGAAATCTTTCTTTTAGGATGCGCCATTTCTAATTATTGTTTAAATAGATCCTTCAGCTTTTCCCATTCAGGATTTGCCTCAGGTTCTTTATTGCTGTCATTGTTTAATCTTTCCAAAACACTCTTATCACATTCTGAGCGATTTACTGAATCCTCACACACAACTTTCATTGGTAAAGCAAGATGAACATAATCATACAAATGCTGATAGACGTCTATCTTATGCTCCCGTGTCGACAAATAGATCAGGTCCGGTTCCTCCTCTCCGAAAGAATCCGTGATCTTCGCCTGCAATATCTCTTCAGCATCAATAGGATACTCAAGATCACTCAGACAAATATCACATTGACATTCAACGACCCCTTTCAGGCTGAACTTCAATGTCAGGTGCGTTTCAGTACGCTCAAGATGTAAAAGAACATTTATATTCCCATTTTTAAGGATGCTTTCTTCAGATCTGTCAAAAAAAACTTTGTCCAGTTGAAAATCAAACTCATGGGGCCCCACTTTAAGATTCCCATATTCAACCTCGTAAGCATTTCTCATTTCTCCTGCCTCCTCAAAAATAGTCGGCAAAAATAAGATTATTTTTTCAAATTAGCACCTCTTCTTACTTTAAGTTTGGTATCCCGATGCTAAATTTTTCTCTTCTGAAATTTGTGAATTGTAGGGGATCTTTGCTCAATTCACGGAATTCGAGCCTGTTAAAGTAAATTGTTGAGTTAAGGTAAATGGCATGAACCAGCGAATCAATGGTTGCAGTACCCTTGCCAGCTATATCATACGCAGTTCCATGATCCGGAGAAGTCCTTACTATCGGCAACCCGGCGGTGTAATTTACGCCATCTTCAAATGCCACTTGCTTGAATGGGATCAATCCCTGATCGTGATACATTGCCAAAACCCCGTCAAACTGACCGGACTTGTCACTTCCAAAGAATCCGTCAGCTGGGAACGGTCCATAAACCAGCATGCCCTGATCAATAAATGATCTGATCACAGGCTCAATCACTTCTTGTTCCTCCTTCCCGATCAGCCCCTGATCACCAGAGTGCGGGTTTAAACCCAGGACCGCTATTTTGGGTTTTCTGATCCTGAAGTCATTCTGAAGGCTATGGTGAAACACATTTATTGTTTTTTCGAGATGCGATTTTGTTATCCTGGACGACACTTCACTGATAGGTATATGTCCTGTCAATACCCCAACTCTGAGGTTATCGCCGACCAGGATCATCATGTATTCCTCGGAGCCGAATTGTTTTGCAAGGTAATCGGTATGCCCGGGGAAATTAAATTCACCAGACTGAATGTTGTGCTTGTTTATAGGAAGTGTCAATAGGTTCTGCACACCGCCGTTCATAATAACTTCCATGGCTTTTTGCAGCGAGAGAAGCGCATATGCACCTGATTCTTCTTTACTTTGGCCAATTTGAAGTTCAAACTTGTTGCCCTGTATGGGCAACACATTCAGCATGCCACTTTTAGCTTTCTCCGCTGATGTGATCAAATTATACTCAAAATCAGTGATGTCCAGTATTTTGATCCAGGCATCTAAAACCCATTTGTCAGCAAAAAGAACTGGTGTTGCCTGGTTAAACAACGGATCATACTGATAGGCCTTCAGCAACAATTCAATACCGACCCCATTGATATCGCCGGCAGAAATACCTAAACGCACATCTTTTATTTTTCCAGTCATAGCTGATGCAAAAATAGCACGCTTACCGAGAAATCAGTGCGGATAAGCTCAAATCGCGCAACGGTTGATTGATGAAAAGAAATTAATCAGAGCAGCATTCAGGAACAGGGGTGTTTCCAGGACGCACCACAGGTGGTTTGTGTTTAAAAACACAGTGTAATTATAAAATCACCCTGACAAATGATCAGGTTGAAATTATCATCCTATTTACTGATTTTCGAGACCAGTTATGAGATCAGTTTCTGACGAAGCATGAACTCCAACTGCTCATTTGTATCTCGCAGTTTTTCGATGTTCTCAGCTTTCGAAACTTTAGACAGGAACAATTCATGAGCCCCGTAGATAGTGCTTCTTATTTCCTCCGGATTCATCGGTTTGGAAAAATAACGATACACCTGGCCACGGTTGATGGCATCGATCACTGTTTTTACGTCAGTGTATCCTGTAAGCAGGATCCTGATAATGTCTGGATGGGTAATGACCAGTTTTTCAAAAAAGTCAACACCTGTCACTTCAGGCATTTTGTGATCAGAGATCGCAACATGGATGTTTTTCTTACGAATAATTTCAAATGCATCTTCAACGCTGATTGCAGTGTAGATGTTAAAATCTCTCCGAAAATTTGCTTTGAAGGCGTTCAGATTGCCGATCTCATCATCAAGATACAGCACATTGATTTTGTTGTTCGCTAACATGGTAACAATTTTGTAGTAGTATTTAAGTAGTAGTTTCTAACCGTAGTCAGATACACAAATATAGTATAATTACTTTGAATAAAACAAGAGTTTTCCATTTTTCAGGACAATAAACCTTTGAATGTGCTGAATATAATCCCTTTATCCTTCCATAATTGGCGCATAATTGGGAGATTGTGAGCCTATTTTTATTGAAGTGATGATCGTAACCGAAAATTTTAGGCCTGTATTGTTTGACATATCAAAACCAACTGAATATGAGCGGTTTAACCAATTGCTACAACAAAATACCTTTTCTCTGATAACAGATGAATTGACCCTACAAATTGAAGATCTCATTAAATGTCGACGTCCTGATCTTCACGCATCCGGTGATTCTGAGGGGATCAATGCCGAAGTGGCCAGTTTTATTAAGAGTATAAATTTTGACCGGTATGGGGTTTGGGTCTATTACCCGTGGTCAGGCTGTGCCGTGCATATTTTACCCAAAAAAGAGTTCATTGAAGTCAGGACCAACAGGAATAAAATGAAGATCACACCTGAGGAGCAGGAAAAGCTACTTAAAAAGAAAGTGGGAGTGATCGGCCTTTCTGTTGGCCAGACAGTTGCTCTTACAATGGCTATAGAGCGTATCGCAGGCGAGATCCGTATCAGTGATCATGATTCACTTGATCTTAGTAATTTGAACAGGATTCGCTCAGGGATACATAACATTGGCATTAACAAGTCAGTACTGGTTGCGAGAGAAATATCAGAAATAGATCCATTCATTGACGTTAAAATTTTCCCGGAAGGGATAAACGATCACAACATTGATGCATTTTTCACCGCTGGAGGCAATTTGGATCTTGTTCATGAGGAGTGTGATGACATCTATGTTAAAATTCTTGCCAGGGAAAAGGCAAGGCATCTCAGAATACCGGTGATCATGGAGGCAAGCGACAAAAGCACCGTTGATATTGAAAGGTACGACTTAGAACAGGACAGGCCCCTTCTTCATGGTATACTTGGAGAGGTTGCCAGTGGTGATCTAAAAGACATAAAAGAACCAGAAAAAATAATTCGTGTGATGCTTAATATGGTCCAGGTGGATGATCTGTCTCCGCGAGTCAAAGCATCAATAACAGAGATCGGCACCAGCATCGGAACATGGCCACAACTGGCTTCAGCAGTAATGATGGGAGGAGCTATTACTACAGATCTAACCCGACAGATATTTCTTGGTCATTTCAACACATCCGGCAGGTATCACGTAGATATTGACGAGATCTTTGAAATACCAAATCCTGGATCTGCCATAGATATGGGTTGTCTTCAGATTGATCATCATTCAATGATCATCGACAAGTACCTGAGATCTCATCCCGTTCAGGTATCTAACATTGAAATTAAAAACGGTGAACTTAAAAAGTGGATAGACCATTTATATTGCCTGAAAGAAAAAGACGGATACATTTTCCTTTTCAACAGAGACAAAAACACAGGAGCCCCAGAACATTCCGAAGCATTGATCGCTGCAGGCTTTGTTGCCGAAATGGTAGAGATCAATTCGATCACAGAGGCTTTTCCTGTTAAAGATCATCATGAATTGATCGCAGTCATAAGATCAAACGATCAAGAT
>DJML01000019.1 GCA_002436505.1 Bacteroidetes bacterium UBA6491
GAGAGGTTTGAATGCCGGAATCGAAAAAATGGCGAAGATCGCAATGCCTTTGCTGATCATTTTCGGGGTGTTTCTGGCAATAAAATCATTTACACTGGGCGCAACAGGTGTTGAAGGTTGTGCGGATTGTAACACGCATAAAGGGATGGAATTCCTCTGGAACCCGGATTTCAGCAGTTTGTCAAACCCCGGAGTGTGGCTGGCCGCTGCTGGACAGATATTTTTCACACTTTCCGTCGGGATGGGTACTATTCAATGTTATTCTTCTTACCTCAAATACAAGGACGATGTTGCTCTTAATGCCATGTCGGCAGGGTGGATGAACGGTTTTGTTGAAATTGTACTGGGAGCATCAGTGGTAATTCCTATTGCTGTTGGTTATATGGGTCTTGACTGGGTCCTGGAGAACAATTCTGGTTTTGGCCTTGCGTTTCAAACCATGCCTTATCTCTTTGATAACTGGGGCGCGGTATTGTCAATAGTGGCGGGTATTGCCTGGTTCGGGCTGTTGTTCTTTGCAGGCATCACCTCATCTCTGGCCATGGGAACACCCTGGATGGGATTTGTCGCCGATGAATTTAACTGGAGCAGGAACAAAGCAGCAATTACCCTCGGAGTGGTAATCCTGTTTTTAGGATTGCCAACCATTTTCTTCTATGAGTATGGCGTATTTGGAGAATATGATTTCTGGACGGGTACTTTTTCACTGGTTCTTTTTGCACTTGCCGAAGTAATTCTGTTTGCCTGGGTATTTGGTATGAAAAAAGGCTGGGAAGAGATCAATCATGGCTCTGACATCAGGATTCCGGTCGTTTTTAAGTATATCATCAAATTTATTACCCCGGTTTTTATTCTTATTATTTTCCTTACATCTGTTTTTGAACCGGATGGCAATAAGATAGAGACCATGGATCATGTTTCGGTCAACGGGAACTCTTTAATAATTACCTCTTTGACTGGGGATGAACATATGTACGTACCTTCTGCTGAAATTGATGATTTTGCATCAGGTGAGTTCAAAGAAGCTTTCAGGGACAAAGACGGGAACATCAGTGCAGTATTTGCCAGTGGAGATACTTCTGTGATACCAAGAGGTAATTTTGAAGTAGAGTCTATGGACGATTGGAAAACCGGATTTAAAATGCTTACACAGGCTGGTGTATGGCCATGGGCAGAATCAAGCATTATAAGGAAGGTGTTCCACTTGAACGAAAAGATTGTCTATCGTAAAGAAGGGAAGTTTACTGCAATGTTCTTTACTGATATGGCACGATTCTATCTCGTTTTAACTTTTATCGCTTTGTGCTTCATGGTATACAGAGCTCAGGTTTTAAGGGACAGGAGAAAACAACAGGAACAACTTGAGAGTTAATAATGAGAAGTTGATAGTTTATAAGATCAAAAAATTGTAAAATGAATTCAAAAGCAATGATATTGATGATCGTGGTTCAGGCTGCGGTTGTTTTAATAACTGGATACTTTTTTATAAAGGTACTCAGGACTCCGCCAAATCCGGAACCTGATTCCTTCAGTGAAAATGATGATGTTGTAGAGCGACAGGATGAGTAACGAGAACTATGCTATATTTTTAATACTGAGTGAGATAGTGATCACTGCAGTAGCATTTATCGGAGCATACCTGATCTTCAGGCCATTGTTCAGGAAAAAACCGGAAGAAACTGACGACCAGGAGAGATCTTAGTCAAACCTTGTATCCCGAATAGCGAATTTTAGGTCATTTAGAAAAATAACCGGGGGCTTAAATCCTATTATTCTTAGGAAAACCTCATTACTTATAGGATCTGTTGCAATAAATGTTGGATATTGATTTACTCTAAACTGCATCCCTAGCTTTTTACCTTCTGGTTTATCAATATCAACGACTACCCATACGTAATTAGAGTCGATATAAGTAAGAACAGAAGAATCCCTTAATGTTGTGGCCTCCATCTGCTTGCAAGGCGCGCACCACGATGCTGTAAATTCATAGAGTACCGCTTTATCTCCGGAAAGTTGCAGAGAATCATTGTATTGAACTGGCCTGACAATTCCCTGGGCATTGGAAAAAGACATGCCGCCAAGTAATAGAATCCAAAGCAAACCACATACTTTGTGCATTATTCGGTAGAGTCGTCGTCTTCGGCATTATGAGGCCCTGAGATTATGTCTTTATCCCCGTTCGCGGGCAAATGATCGTTTTCTGTTTCGTTCAGATCATCTGATAAAGATCGTTCATCTTCTTTCCTTACAAAAATGGACCTCTGAAAAAGTATCAGCGTAAATACCCCAATGCTGATGGAAGCGTCGGCGATATTAAAAATGGGTCTGAAAAATTCAAAATAGCGTCCGCCCAGCAACCAGTCGGGGAAGTGGCCAGTGATCATTGGGAAATAAAGCATGTCCACCACGCATCCTTTAAACCACGGAGCATAGCCATTCAAAGGGTCAATAGTAGCGATCTGATACGGAGAACTGCTGGAGAACAACCATCCGTAGAATACAGAATCCAGAATATTCCCTAAAGCTCCCGCAAGGATCAGTGTAAAACAAACTACGGCCATTACCGAAGCACTTCTTCGGATAATATGGATCAGGTACCATGAAATACCCACAGCAGCGAACATTCTAAATACGGTAAGAATAATTTTACCGTCATCACCTCCGGGCCTGAATCCAAATGCCATACCGCAGTTTTCAGTAAAATGAAGTTTGAACCAATTGCCAAAAATGGCAATTTCATCACCAATGGCCATATTGGTCTTGATCCAGAACTTCAACCACTGGTCCAGGATCAGAATAATGAGAAGCACTCCTATTGCCAGTAAGTACTTCTTTCGAGGAGATGTGTTTTTGTCGTTGGACTCCAAAAAGAGATCAGATTATTTGTACTGGTTCTTTTTTGCTTCAATGCTTTGCGTGGTGTGAGGCACAGCACGAAGTCGTTCTTTGGAAATGAGTTTTCCTGTCACACGGCAGATCCCGTACGTTTTATTCTCAATTCTGACCAAAGCAGCTTCTAAATTCTGAATGAATTTAAGCTGACGTGCAGCCAGTTGACTAGTGCTTTCTTTTTGAAGAGTAGATGAACCGTCTTCTAACGTCTTATATACACTGCCTGTATCATCAGTACCATTTTCATTCTCAGACTGAAGTGATTCAGTTAAAATTCTCAATTCATCTTTAGCGCCATCCAGTTTCTTAATGATCAGCTCTTTGAACTCAATCAATTCCTGATCGCTGTACCTTGATTTTTCCATAATTTTATCTTCTTTACTCAAATACTTTTATTGATCTCTACTTTCGTTGAGATTCCGTTAACATCAATTTCATCGGTTAATCCCTGTTCTTCAGTGAAATTAATCTTAGATGCAAGAATTTCCGCGCAAATATAATCATTAAAACGCGTGACAGATTCCTTTAGTTTCCCACCGGTATTCAACGTGACAATTATCTTATCCGTGACGTCAAATCCTTTGTCTTTCCTAAGATTTTGCAGCCTGTTTACCAATTCACGTGCAAAGCCCTCAGCCTCCAGATCTTCTGTAATAGTGATGTCAAGTGCAACGGTGATCCTTCCGTTGCTTTCTACAAGCCATCCAGGCATATCTGTGGACGATATTTCAACATCCTCTTGCTGTATTGTGAACACCTCTCCATCACCTAACCGAAGATCAAAAGGCTCTCCTGCTTCAATGTTTTCGATCTGTCCCTGTCCCAGTTCTCCTATCAAGCCGGCAATTTCCTTCATGTATCTACCTGCTTTCTTTCCCAGGACCTTGAAATTAGGCTTGATGTTCTTTACTATATGGACCTCACTGTTGTCGTCCAGATACTCCAGTTCTTTAACGTTCACTTCCTGCAGTATAATGTGCTCCACTTCCTTCAAAGATTGCCTGAAATCCTCTGTATGAACCGGTACCATGATCTTGGCCAAAGGTTGACGCACTTTTATCTGTTCTTTTTTACGGATCGCAAGGATCATTGATGAAATGTCCTGGGCGATCTCCATTTTTTCTTCCAGATGCTTGTCAATGTATTTTTCATTAACAGAAGGGTAGTCTTCAAGGTGAACGGACGATTTTGCGCGCTTACCTATGGCTGCTTTCATGTCCTGATACAATTGATCGGCATAAAAAGGGGCAAAAGAAGCCATAAGGATGCTTATCTTCTCAAGGCATTCCGCCAGCGTCTGGTAAGCAGATACCTTATCATTCCCTCTTTCACCTTTCCAAAATCTTCTTCTTCCCAGGCGAACATACCAGTTACTTAAGTGATCAATCGTGAAATCCTGTATTGCCCTTGTCGCTTTGGTAGGCTCATACTGGTCCATGTTGTTTTGCACATCTTTGACCAGAGAGTTAAGCAGAGAGAGGATCCATTTATCAAGTTCCGGGCGATCTTCAACAGGAATATACTTTTCTTCGCCTGTATAATCGTCAATGTTAGCATACAACGCGAAAAATGAATAAACATTCTGAAGTGTACCAAAGAACTTCCTCCTGGTCTCGTCCAGGCCATCCATGCTGAATTTCAGATTTTCCCATGGGGCGGCATTGCTTAACATGTACCAACGGACAACATCAGCGCCGTATTTGTCAATGGTATCAAAAGGGTCAACGGTGTTTCCAAGTCGCTTGGACATCTTGTTGCCATTCTTGTCCAGCACCAGTCCATTCGCCATAACATTTTTATAGGCCACGGAGTCAAACAGCATTGTACCGATAACATGTAAGGTAAAAAACCATCCTCTGGTCTGATCTACGCCTTCGGCAATAAAATCTGCAGGAAAGGCCTTATGGTTGTCTATAAGATCTTTATTCTCAAAAGGATAATGCAACTGTGCATAGGGCATGGCCCCTGAATCAAACCATACATCAATTAGGTCAGATTCACGGTACATTGGCTTACCTTGGTCAGAGAGGAGCACGACACGATCAATATAGGGTCGGTGAAGATCCAGTTCACGGCCTTCAAAAGGGTCGCTATCCATTACACCTGCATCAAGTGCTTTTTTTATTTCGCTCCTTAATTCTTCAATTGAACCGATGCATTTTTCTTCCCCGTTATCGCTTCTCCATACCGGCAAAGGGGTTCCCCAGTATCTTGAACGCGAAAGATTCCAGTCTACAAGATTTTCTAACCAGTTTCCAAACCTTCCGACCCCTGTTGAAGCAGGTTTCCAGTTGATCTTGTTGTTGTTCTCGATCAGTTTATCCTTTACCGCTGTGGTGCGAATGAACCATGATTCAAGGGGATAATAAAGGATCGGTTTATCTGTTCTCCAGCAATGCGGATAACTGTGCTCATATTTCTCAACCTTAAATGCTTTATTGCTTTCCTTTAATTTAATGGCAATGTAAACATCAGTTGACTGATAATCAGGTGCACTTTCGTCCTCATCAAGGTAGTTCTTTACGTATTTGCCCGCAAGATCTCCTGCAGTGTCAATGAATTTTCCCTTTTTATCAACCAGCGTGAGTGCGGCAATGTTGTTCTGAGAAGCTGCCCTGAAATCATCGGCACCGAATGAAGGAGCCAAATGAACGATTCCGGTTCCATCTTCTGTAGTCACAAAATCGGCAACGATTATTTTAAAGGCATCACCATCAGGTTGCACATATGGCATAAGTTGCTCATATTTAAGTCCTTCTAATTCAGCTCCTTTTATGTTTTTCACTACCTCCCAAGGAACGATCTTATTCCCAGCTGAATAATCCTTCAGTGGTTCATTTTTACCTTCGTCTTTGAAATATTTTGGAACAAGATCAGCAGCTAAAATTACAGTAACAGGCAGACCTGTATAAATATTGAAGGTCCTGACAACACTATAGTCGATCTTTTTCCCGACACCAAGAGCGGTATTTGAAGGCAAGGTCCATGGTGTGGTAGTCCAGGCAAGACAGTAAACATCGCTCCAGTCTGAATCCAGTCCAATTGATTGCGGGTTTTTAAGTTTGAACTGAGCAACTACCGTGGTATCTTTAACGTCTTTATAGGTTCCAGGCTGATTTAATTCATGAGAGCTAAGCCCTGTACCGGCAGCTGGCGAATAAGGTTGAATGGTGTATCCCTTATACAGGAAATCCTTCTTATAGAGTTCTTTCAGCAGATACCAAACTGTTTCTATGTAATTGTTCTCGTAAGTGATGTACGGATGCTCCAGGTCCACCCAGTACCCGATCTTCTCAGTTAAGAGGTCCCATGTATCTTTAAATTTCAATACGTCCCTACGACATGCTTTGTTGTAGTCTTCTACGGAGATCTTTTCTCCGATGTCATCTTTTGTTATACCGAGTGACTTCTCCACCTGAAGTTCAATAGGAAGCCCGTGAGTGTCCCAACCCGCTTTCCGGTCTACCTGGTATCCCTGAAGTGTTTTGTATCGACAGAAAACATCCTTTAGGGCCCTGCTAATAACATGGTGGATACCCGGCAAACCATTTGCAGAAGGAGGACCTTCATAAAAAACAAACGGTTTCTCTCCATCGCGATTTGAAATGCTTTTTTCAAAGATTTTATTTTCCTTCCAGAACTGAAGAATACGTGTTTCCAGTTCAGGTAGATTTTGAAGTCCATATTCAGGATACGTCTTTGAAGCCATTTTAGGATCTGTCATCTCATTTATAAAGCGTGCAAAGGTAATATTTTGGAACGGAACCTCAGAGGGGTAGGGTAGGATTAAGAAAATAACCTATCCGGATAGGTTATAAAAGAAAGGCCGTGCGTTTCACAACGAACGGCCGTATAAAGCAGTCAACTTCTTGTCAAGCTAGTATTGCTCAAGAAGATAATTTATAAGATCGGTAGTGGTAACGATACCGACAAGTCGGTCATTATCAATTACCGGTAACGCGTGAAATTCTCTGTTAGCTAGAATTTCAGCAACTTCTCTGATCGGAGTTTGAGGTGTAACTGTCTTAGGTTTACTTATCATAACCTGCTCAATGCTCAACAGGCTGTAAACCTCGGTGTCAACGTTCCCTTCATCTTCTCCGTACGAATCAGCAAAACTTATTCTCATGAGGTCCGTAAGGCTTAATATACCGACCATTTTATCGCCTGATATTACAGGGACATGTCGGATGTGCTTGCTTTTCATTAAGCGTTCGGCGTCGTGCAGGTTGTCCGACAATTTTACAGTGGCAACCTGCTCGGTCATTATATGTGATACTGGTTCTTTCTTTTTCATTATAGGGTATTGTAATGCATTCAAATGTACTCCCGATCAACAAAAAGTCCTATGAGCAAAGTCAGTTTTTTGTTTGAGCGTTGTCAGAAAAAAAATGCGCAATTACCAGGGATTATACATCTGCGTCCGGATAGTGGACAAGAGGCTGTTTTCTGCTCTTCTGACGTTCTTTTGCAAGGTCATAAGAAAGCAACAACGCCGGTAGCAATATGAGGTTTGAAAGCACCGATACGATCAATGTGATGGAAGTGAAAACTCCTAAAGCAATGGTTCCTCCGAACGATGAACCACTAAAAATGATAAATCCAAAGAAAAGGATCACAGCAGTATAGATCATACTCACCCCGGTTTCGTTGAGGGCAGACAGGACGGCTTTTTGAATTTTGAATCCATTGCGCTTCAATTCCATCCGGTACTTTGAAAGGAAATGGATCGTAAAGTCTACTGCTATACCAAAAGCAACTGAGAACACCAGAACAGTAGATGGTTTAAGGGATACATTAAAATATCCCATAAATCCGGCTGTAATCAGCAATGGAATGATATTAGGGACAAGCGAGATCATAATCATTCTCAGGGAAATGAAAATACTTGCCATTATCAACCCGATGATCAGGAATGCTACGGCTAAACTCAAAAAGAGGTTTTTAATGAGGTAATCGTTTCCTTTAAGAAATATGATCGAAGTTCCGGTCAGGAATACGTCTACCTTATTGGAACTGTCCACCGGTTCATAAGTTACCTCTGTGTATGTTGCATACTCAGTGTCCAGACCGATCACAAATTCTTCCGTTTCTTCATCGTAGGATGTATCTGTTGTTATAGCAATGATTGAATCAGTAAAGATCGTCTCCTCTATTTTGTTGTAATTGAATATTGAATCTGCCATTAAACTTACAGATTCTCTCAGTTCTTTTATACGCACGGACCCAATGTCAGCGGCCTGGACACTTATTCTGGCCTTCTGCTTGCTGCTGTCCAGTAACGACCGGATCATTTGGGAGCTGTTATTGCTATCTCCGGACGGAAGGAGATTCATGATGTTGTTCAACTCCAGCGCATTCGGTGTGCGATAAAAAATAGGATTGTTCTCGTGCAGCGATTGTCTGGCAAATTTCACTATCTGGGCAATACTAACTGACCTCGACAATTCATCAAGTTTCTCAAGTTTATCGCGCTCGAAATAGTCTATTTTCTGCAGAAGGGTAGGATCATAGACGCCATTCTCTTTTTTGGTGTCAATAACGATCTCAAAGGGAAGAACGCCCCCTATATTGGTTTCAAAAAATTTAAGGTCCTTGTACAGTTGCTCTGATTTGGAAATATCATCCACCATGTAACCAACGGCTTTGATCTTCAGCATGCCCACGAATGCCAGTACGACGATAATTAATGTAATTGCGTAGATCAATTTCCTCCTGCCGGAGATAATAAAGGACAAACCCACGATGGCCTTGTTAAGCCATTTTGTGTCCAAGTGCCTGGTGTGTTTGCTTGTTGGAGGTGGTAGAAAAGAGAAGATAACGGGGATCAGAACGATCGATATTATATACACAGACATTACGCTTAAAAAAGCGGTAAGTCCGAATTCTTTTAATACAGTACTCCCAGTCAGAATGAATACACCAAACCCTATCGCTGTGGTAAGGTTTGTGAAAAACACCGCAAGGCCAACTTTGGCAATTACACGTTGAAGCGAGCGGATCTGGTTGCGATGCGAGCGGTATTCGTCATGGTATTTGTTGAGGAGGTAAATGCAGTTGGCAATGCCGATCACTACGATCAAAGGTGGCAGCAGACCAATGAACATGGTGATCTTATATCCCAGTAAGTGCAGGATACCCATGCTCCAGGCCACACCTACGAGAACCACAAGCAGTGAGAACAGCATCGTAACGAACGATTTGAAGAAAATAAGGAGAATTATTGCTGTGATGAAAATTGAAAGAACCGTGAAGAATACGATCTCACTCCTTATTCTGTTAGAGAACTCTGTTCTTATGTATGGAAGTCCCGAAAAATGGGCTTCAACACCGTGTTTTTTGCAAACCTCACTGACATCACTCTTTAATTTTTTAACAAACGTGATCCTCTCTTTGGTGTCCAGCAATTTTTTATTGAGCGTCGCCGCAATAAGTGTGAAGTTACCGCTGTCCTGAAATAGCAGTCCTTCATAAAACTTAAGGGCTCTTATCTGTGATAAAATATCATCAAGCTCTTCCTGGGTCTTAGGAACGCTCTCTATGATCCTTTTCTGTGAAAATACTTCTCGTTGAAAAGTATCTCCATCCAAAATGGTTTGTTCATATTTTCTTGAAAGGCCCGGAACATTGCAAATGGATAGCAATTTTTCAATTCCATCCCTGTTCTCCAATTCATCCGATAGCGCATACCAGTCCCTGAAGAATTCAATTTTGTTGATTTTGTCGGTTTCAATTCCGATCACCAGAACCCGGCCATCATCTCCAAACGTCTTTTTGAACAACTGGTACGCCTGGTAATCAACGTCACTGTCAGGAATGAATTTTGGGTTGTCATAGGTCATTTTTACCTGTGTAGCCTGATAGAACATCAAACCTGTGATCAGGATGAGCAGAATGACCAGCATGTGCCGGTTACGTAAAACAAAACTGGAAATTTTTTCCCACATGCTATAAAACGGTCTGCAAAAGTAGGGAAATCCACGATTTAGACATAGAATTTATTAATTTTTCAACTGGTTGAAATTCAGAATGTTATTTGAAGGAGCTGCTTACAATTTGTAATACTTCATCAAAAACATTTTTCTGGGCGGCTAGGATACTTTTACCATAGATGTAATCAGAATTGCCATTAAAATCACAAACTTTCCCGCCGGCTTCAGTTACAAGTAAACTGCCAGCAGCCACATCCCAAGGGCTGAGGCTGTATTCGTAAAAAGCATCGAATCTGCCACATGCAACATACGCCAGATCCAGGGCAGCGCTACCTAACCTTCTTACTCCTCTCGTTCTTCGCATAAAAATCTCTAATGATTTTAAATATTCCGCTGTCTTTGTGTAATCAAAATATGGAAAACCTGTTGCAATAAGGGTGTCTTCCAGTGTTGAATTGTCTGATGTGGATATTCGGCGTCCGTTCATAAAAGCGCCATTCCCTCGCATAGCAGAAAAGAACTCCTGCGAATTTAGTTCGTAAACAATACCGATGAGCATTCCCTCCCTGTCCTCAAGCCCAATGCTGATCGCATATGCTGGAACACCATGCACAAAGTTTGTGGTGCCATCAATTGGGTCAATGATCCATTTCAACTGGCCCTCGGTATCTTGCTTAATTGTCTTTTCTTCTGTAAGGAAATCAGCTTCAGGCAGAATTTCTTTTAGCCCTTCAACCAGTTCTTTTTCTACCTGAACATCCATGTCAGTTACCAATTGATTTCTTGACTTAATGTCCAAAGTCTCAAATTTCTTTCCTTTCTGCTCAAAATGACGAAGTCTTACTTCATTTGTAAGTATTCTGATATCGTCAATGATATGACTTGTTCTACTCATGGATGTCCAATTAAACGGTCACAAATAATACCTGTTGCTACGGCTGCATTCAGACTTTCTGCTTTACCAACCGAGGGAATCGTAATTCTTTCTGAGGACAGCGCTAGCAAATTATCTGATATCCCGTGAGATTCGCTTCCGATAAGTATCATCCCCTTATCCGCACGGATCTCATAAACTGGCTTGCCGGTCATTACACAGGCCAGAACCTGATGCTTATAGCTCTCAATGAATCTGTTCAGGTCCAGGTAATGAACGTTGACTCTTGTAAAGGAACCCATCGTTGATGTAAGCACTTTTTGATTAAAGAGCTCAACAGTATCCTCTGAACAAACAATATCACTGATACCATACCAGTCTGCAATCCTGATGATTGTTCCCAGGTTTCCGGGATCACGGATACCGTCCAAACCCAGGATCCAGTTCGTATCCTGAACTTCTTTTTTTTCAGGAATTTTTACCACGGCCATAACCGGAGGAGCAGTTTTTAAGGCTGTCATTCTATGAAGCTGATCCTTTGTGGCTACCAGTGTTCTTATGCCTTTACTAGGTGTCTCAAATTCTTCCAGCCATTGTAAAGTGCCTGCTATTTCCTCCACTAACATGTCACTGTGGAGCAATTCCAGCACAGACTTTGTACCTTCCACCACAAATTGACCATATTTTTGTCGATACTTTTTTAGTTTTAGCGATTGGAAATATTTAACACGTTGAGCAGATATGTTGGGATAAGCGGCCATTCGCCTACAAAAATAGGTATCTTGGTGGCATGTATCACACTCATATCATCGTGTTCAATCCATAAAGTTGTTCCTGATGGAGAAGCATTACTGATCGAGAACAAGGTAGATTCTGAGAAAGGAAAGATCACATCTGCAGAACTGGCAGAGCAAATTAAGCATGTCCCGAACCGAAAGGGTTTATTTCTGAAATACAGATTCAGAAGGTACCTGAAAACAAAAGACCTTGAGGAAGACAAACAAAAAGGAGTGGAACCCGTATATCTTGATTCATTTCGTGTAGCGTCGTCTGCATTGAATATCAGGAACTATCTGTTCAACGCCGGGTATTACGACGCAAAGGTGACATATGACGTCGGATTTAAAGGGAAGAAGGATAAGAAAGCTGTAGTGACCTATCATGTCTTGAAAGGTGAACCCTATCGAATAAGTCATATTGCTTATAAAAGTGCCCAGGATGACATCCTTACTCATGTAAAAAAGGCAATTGATACCAATAGCTTATATGTTGGGGCACGAATAGATCATGACAAGATCAGTCGTGAACGGGACAGAATTGCCTCTTATATAAGAAATGAAGGATACTTCAGTTTTAACCGGTCTTTTATTGATTTCCAGTTAGATTCAAACCAAAAGTCAAAAAAGGTCATTCTTCAGGTCAATGTAAATTCACCTGAACACGGCTATCATCAGATCTATACTATTGGAGATGTCAAGGTTAGAATTCTTCATAGTCACGAAGACAGCGGAGTGGTTCAGAAATTCTCGGACCGGATCGAATATGAGATCGGTAATTACAAGTTGAAACCAAATGTGTTAAGTAAGAACATCTTGATTCGGCCCTATCAGGAGTACAAACAGTCCCTGGTCGACCGAACATATAGCCGTCTGATAAATCTGGGGCTGTTTCGTTTAGTGAATGTCCGGTTTATACCAGTGAATGATTCCTCAACAGTACTGACAGCGGTTATCAGTTGTGAACCTAATGCGAAATACGACATCATCTGGGAACCTCAGGTTTTGACGAGTGACCAGCGCGTTTCAGAACAAACGTCATCCAATAACTTTGGTGTGGCAAATGTGATCACATTCAAGAACCGAAACATCTTTTACAATGGGGAAGAGTTTGATATTACAGCACGTACATCTTATGAGACCCAACTGAGTAAAGACTCAGTGCGGGTAGTGAGCACATTCTCTCAGGAAGTGAATGCGGAATTGCGATTTC
>DJML01000063.1 GCA_002436505.1 Bacteroidetes bacterium UBA6491
GGGGATTTGCAGTGGATCCTGTTAGCCACATTAAATCCGGCTTTAACAAAGTCTACCAATATGGTGTCTATTAGTTCAGCGGTGGATCTGCAGCCATTGTATTCATGGTCAAGAGCGATGCTGTACCATCCGCTATCAGAATAGATTGCGGTAATGGTATTGTTACTCACTGACCCTGAAAGTTCAGCTCCATCAAGATCAAAATCGTAGTTTCCGGGCATTTGTGGTTTAGCTGCAATGGTGATCTCCTCGCCAGAGCACAAATGAGTTCTACTAAGTTCCAGAACAGGTTTAAAATTTCTACCGTAACCCACAAAATCAGGACGCATCTCTTCAAAGACACAACCATTAGTAGTTGTGACCTTAAGGCCAGCGCTGTAGTTTCCGGCCGTATAATAGATCAGTTGCGGAGGATTCTCACCTATGTAATTTGTGAGATCAGCTCCATCAAAGGTCCATGACATCTGGCTCACTGTTTCTCCATTCAGTGTGATTTCAGGAGTATAATTGACTTTCTGAGGAACACAGCCAGAACGGACATCCGCAGAAAAATCTACTTCAATTGCGTTGAATACCTCGATGAGGTCAGAATTATCCAGGCTTGCCCGGCATCCAAAACTATCTTCTACAACGAGATAAACATCTTTTTTTCCGCTGGACTGAAAATAATGTACCACGGAAGATCCGTGATCAAAATAATTTATACCGTCAACGATCCAAGATATTTTCTTAAGATCAGGTGTATTGGTCGAAAGAAGAACCGTATCAGGTCCATTACAAAGTTTCAATCTTGACGCAGTGATCTGAGGTTCAGGAACAGAACGTATCACAGCAGCATTGAATTTATTGACCGTACATTTCCCTCCTCCCGGTAGGTTTACGACAACAGAAACATCAATTGTAATTGCTTTGTCGTAAAAGCCGTAGAATGTGTCAGTTCCTGGCACCTGGCCTTTTCCGACATTCCAAATGAAAGAGCTTCCCGTAGGGGCACCTTGAAGCTGGTATTTGATAATACCTGGTGCGCAGATCTCTGTTTCCGAAACATTCACTGACATGTTTGCGCATTGTGCACTGGCAGCAAGTGTTGAAAGCAACAGGACGATAGTAATCCAGACGTTTCTCATCAGTAGTAGTATTTGTAGCGTGTCACTTACCCTGTAACCGGGGCAACAGTTTCCTGTTACATCTGTAGTAGTACAACAAATGTATGTAATTTTTCTAATATTTGGAAATAATTGTCCCTTTTTTGGAATTTTATTTTATCGGCTGGATTTTGACCTGGTCTCAGAGAATGAAATTTTCATGGATTTGATTAACTTCGCCGGCCATGAAAAAGACATTGTTAATCACATTTGTTACGGCTTTGGTTTTTAGCGCTTGCGTCAACAATTCAGGTCAGACAAAATCAGGAGGTCCGGACGAAGACAACGCTTCTTCCATTGATAAAAATCTTACTTTGTTCAAGCATGCCGTGAAGAACGGCGATAATTTAACCGCGATCGTCGCGCTTAATTATGTGTTGCTTGAGGATAGCACTTTGATACAATATAAAGATTCTCTTGCGCGGTTATACATGTTAAACGGACAATTTACCCCAGGAATTAAATTGGCGGATGCCGTTCTTAAGGTTCAACCTGAGAACGACACTTTGCTTGAAATGGTTGCTCAAAGCAAATTTCAGCAGGGCAATTTTGAAGCATCTGCAGCGGATTTTAAAACACTTTTTGACAGGCTGGGGAAAATTGATTACTTGTATCAGCTGGCTGCAATAGATTTCTACACACAAAATCTAACAGAGTGCATGAACAAGACCGACCAGCTTCTGAAGTCGCCAAAGGTTGATTCAGCGGTTGTTGATATCATGACCCAGGATGGTGGAGTGCAGCGCATTGGACTTAGAGCGGCAGCACATTATGTCAGAGGGATGGTACACATCGCAAAACAAAATGCTCCGGCAGCGAACAATGAGTTAAGAAAAGCACTGCAGATTGAACCTGATTTCCAGAATGCACAGCTTCAGTATCAGATGGTACTGGAATATCAGCAGAACCAGGCAAAGCAGGAGGAATACCTCAAAGCACAAAAGAAATTACAGCAGCGGTTCGGAAATTAGGTTAGCGATCACATCAGGGTTTCCATGGGACATCTTCCAGTCCCTGTTCTGATAGGATTTTTCTTGATAGTACAAAAAAGTAATCTGAAAGTCGATTCAGGTAAGGGATAATTATCTCGTGAACTTCCTGATTCTCGCTTAAACCGACCGTTCTTCTTTCAGCACGTCGACAAACACAGCGACAAACGTGGGCCTGTGCTGCTTCTTTACTGCCACCCGGGAGCACAAAGGTTCTCAATTCGGGCAAAGATTCTTCCATAACATCAATACCAACTTCAAGTCGAACGATTCCTCCTTTATCAAGTTCCGGAAGTTTAACTTTTTTAGCGTCAGGATCCAAAGCAAGATGAGAGCCGATGGAGAAAAGCATGTTTTGAATGTCAGTTAGAACTTCTGCATGCACTGCCATGCCAGGTTCAGATTTGAGTAACCCAACGTGTGCATTCAGTTCATCAACGCTTCCATAGGCATCGATCCTGATATGATCCTTTGAAAGTCTGGTCCCTCCCAATAGCGAGGTCTCCCCTTTGTCCCCTTTCTTGGTATAAATCTTCATTATTGATCCTTTCTGATGAATTTAGGCACTTTAAAATAGTCTGAATCGGCATCCGGGGCATTTTTCAGTGCTTCATTCCTGGTAATACCTTCCTCAACCTTGTCCTCTCTGAGGTTGTTGGTACGATCACTAAGGTACACCAGAGGTTCTACACCGGAAGTATCAACTTCACGCAGTTTCTCACAGAAATCAATGATCCGTTCCAGGTCCTTCTTAATGTGTTCCTTGTCAGCATCTTTAAACTCCAGCCGCGCCAGGTATGCCAGTTCATCAATTTGTTTATCTGTGATCTTCATCGGTGCAAATTTAATGTTAAATGGCAATTGATGGTGGAATGACAAATGTCAATAGATAAATCAGTGCTCCCCAACTTGGCTTCAGAAATTCAAAGCATTGAATTTTTCCTGAATGACGAGATAGGCATGTTTTGTCAATTCTTCCAGGGAGTTGAACTCAGCTGGTTCAATAGGTTTATGAACATACATTCGCATTTTACCCGGAGTACCGCCTGATTCAAAACCGCCACCGGGCAGCCTTTTCCAGTTGTCAACAATGGTCACGGGAATCAGCTGAATGTTATTCTCCATTGCTAGCCGAAAGGCTCCAGTTTTAAACCTTCGCATTACAGGAACAGTGGTACCTATGCCGCCTTCGGGAAAAATACCCAGCGAATCTCCGGCAGATGCAGCAACCCGTGCATTCTCAAAAGAAGCAAATGCTCCTTTTATATTGTTTCGCTCCACAGGGATATCAATCGTTCTGAAAAAAATCTTGAACAAAGGGATGCTTGCGAGTTCACTTTTTGCAAGAAACCTGAAATAGACGGGTATCTGTACATTAAGGCTCAGAATATCAAGATATGAAAAATGGTTGGCGAAGAAAATGTAAGTCTTGTTTTTATCTAGTTCCACTTCGTATTCAGTAGAGGGCCTCAGTCCGGACAACAGCATAATGATCTTTCCCCAGATGCCTCGTAATTTATGAGCAGAAGGGTACCTTTTTTCTGATGAGAGAAAAAAGAGGAATATTGGGTAAAATAGCAGGAAGAAGACAAGAAAACACAGGAAAAAATAGAAGGCCCATGCAAACCTAAACACCCTGCTAACTTTCTTTCTCACTACCTAAGCCTTTAAATTTTCGAAATGTGTTTTTAAAGTCTCCGCCTGCGCCTGAACAAATTTTTTAAGTTGTGGTTCAGCGATCATTTTCATAAATACATTGAGATCCGCATTCGCGATGGCCTTGACGTCGGCCTTGCCATTATTATCCTCTATTTCCCATGCGAGATCAAACGTAAAAGGCAATTTCCCGGAGGGGGTTAGATCTATTCTTTCTCCCGGAATAGTTTTAGTGATCTCCACATGTATCTTTCCAAGACCTGATATCTCAAAATCAGCTTCCTTTTCCTTTGCAGTGAAATTAGTTACGACAGAGGGCATGAGTTGCCCGTAATTTCTCAGATCACATAGAAATTCGTATACTTCCGATGGCGTTACAACAACAGCCTGTAAGTCAGATTCTATTCGTGTCATAACCTTAACCTATTGATGACCTGTCAGCAATAAAGGCTGCGGTAAAAGCACCTATAATAGCTCCAAAAAACAAGTATCCAACAAGGGTGACCTGGATAAGATTACCCAGAGAATACTTATGCTCAATTTTCTCTCTTTGCTCATTGATCCATTCCTCCGTACGTCCATCTTCCGTCTGAGCCTCATACACCATTTTAAAATTATAATCCTTGGTGGCCTCAGTATAATTATCGATTGAAGAAGAAAGAACGATCCTGCCGCCAATAATGACCGTTGACGCAATAAGTCCGACCATTACGGCCCCAAACACCGTTCGCATGAAACTAATTTTCCCGTTAACCTTTTTGTAGGCCACGGAAGCAAACACCACACAAAGAATAAATAATAAGATCTGTGAGATAAAAACGACTGCAATTTTCTCGCGGTCAATGACACCCTGATGGTACATAAAATCCAGTACAATATAAGCTGCACCGGCTATAAGTCCGAATATCCAGTAGAACCTGCTCATGCTATCTGACTGATCTACTGTTAATCTTCGTACTCCGAAGCGTCCTCTTTTTCCCTTTGAAATTCTTCGAAATCGTACTCAGGCATAAGTTCGGTTTTAACATGGTTAACGGTCTCATTGAATGCATCCATGAATTTGTTAAAATCCTCTTTGTACAGGAATATCTTATGTTTCACATAATTCCCGTCTTCAAATCTTCGCTTGCTTTCAGTGATGGTAATATAATAATCGTTACCACGTGTAGATTTTACATCAAAGAAATAAGTCCTTTTNNATAGATGAGATACGATGTGAAACAATAATGCAGGTCTGATTTTTGATTATTTCCTTCAGGTTCTTCTTAATGCTTGCTTCTGTGGTTGTATCCACAGCAGATAAGCTGTCATCAAGTACAACTATTTCGGGGTCACGGATGAGGGCCCGAGCGATAGCCACCCTTTGCCTTTGGCCGCCGGATAAACTTATTCCCCTCTCCCCCAGCATGGTTTCGAAACCCTTTGGGAAATCATCAATGTCCTTCAGGATATCTGCGGCTCTGGCCGCCTTCTCAACCGCTTCCCTAGTTATGCTTTCATCCTGGATCTTTATTCTTTCGCTATCCAGCCCGAAAGC
>DJML01000089.1 GCA_002436505.1 Bacteroidetes bacterium UBA6491
CACAGTGGGTAGGTCGATTGAGGTGACCGGTGACGGTCATCCCAGATAAATGACAGACGCCTTCGGGCACAGAATCCGGCTTATAGATCTGCTTTTATTTTGAAATACACATGGCACGAGTACTTATAATAGACGACGAACAAAGCATCAGAGACACTCTGAGAGAGATCCTGGAATACGAAGGATATGAGGTCGAAGAGGCGGAAGACGGTGAGAAAGGCCTCACTATGCTTAAAAGATTTAATTATGATGTGGCCCTTTGCGACATCAAAATGCCCAGAATGGACGGTTTGGAATTGCTTGAAAAAGCGAATGAACTGGCTCCTGACCTGCCATTTATTATGATCTCTGGACATGGGAATGTCGAAACCGCNNCCGCTGGATCCACGAAAAAAGCAATCGTTCCGGAAATCCTTTTGTTGAAGTGAACTGTGCTGCGATACCGTCAGAATTGATCGAGAGCGAATTATTTGGTCATGAGAAGGGTTCATTTACTTCTGCACATAAACAGCGCATTGGTAAATTTGAGAAGGCAAACAGTGGCACGTTGTTTCTTGATGAGATCGGAGATATGAGTCCTGATGCTCAGGCAAAGGTTCTTAGAGCACTGCAGGAGAATAAAATAACCAGGGTCGGCGGTGAGAAGAATATTGATGTGGATGTGAGGATCATAGCGGCTACAAATAAGGATCTCAGAAAAGAGATCGAAGAAGGAAGATTCAGGGAAGACCTCTATCACCGTTTAAGCGTGATCCTTCTTCATGTTCCTACTTTAAATGAAAGAACAGATGATATTCCGCTATTGGCAGAACGCTTCCTGAACGAGATATGTGAAGACAACGGGGTACCGTACAAAAGATTAACACCTGGTGCTATCCAGGAGCTTAAGAAGATCAACTGGTCAGGCAATATTCGTGAACTAAGAAACGTAATTGAAAGACTTATCATTCTTTGTGATGACAAGATCACAGAAGAAGACGTTGTGAATTTTTCAAATGCTGCCTCCAGAAGAACCAACTCCCTTGATGCGGTTGAACAGTATGAAAAGTTTCAGGAGTTCAAGGATTTTGCTGAAAAGATCTTCATTGATGCCAAGCTTCGAAAGAACAACTGGAATGTTGCTAAAACAGCTTCTGAAATTGACATTCAGCGAAGTCACCTCTACAATAAGATCGAGAAGTACAATTTAAAACGTCAAAAGAAATAAAAGCATGGTCAGTACCGATCCGGAAATTGCAGCCAATCACCTGAGGAGTGGTAAAGTAGTAGCAATACCAACGGAAACGGTTTATGGACTTNNCTCAAAATATTCCTGCCGATGCCATTAAACTGATGAAGCATTTCTGGCCCGGACCGCTTACGATCGTTCTAGAAAAAAAAGATGTAATTCCGGATGTCGTCACATCTGGATTAAAAAGTGTAGCTATTCGCATGCCTGTGCATGAGTTGCTAAAGAAACTGTTATCTAAGATCGATTTCCCCCTTGCAGCGCCAAGCGCCAATCCTTTTGGATATATAAGCCCTACAACTGCACAGCATGTGGAAGAACAGCTTGGAGAGAAGGTTCAATACATTCTTGATGGCGGGCCATGTACCGTAGGTGTTGAATCGACAATAATTTCGTTCGTTGACGATCAACCGACCATTTTAAGGTTTGGAGGAACACCAGTAGAAGAGATAGAAAAGGTAATCGGACCGGTCATCGAACGAACGAGCGGCACGGATAACCCGCAAGCTCCAGGACAACTTTCATCGCACTATGCTTCAAGTACACCTTTGTTGTACACCAAAGACATTGAGGGAATGGTTAAAAGTTTGTCTGGTCTTAAATTAGTCATATTAACTCACTCAAAGAATGACGAATCCTATGGTGTTGAAACTATGGCTCTTTCTGACAGTGGTAAGCTGGATGAGATAGCGATCAATCTTTTTAGAGTGATGCGTGAAGCGGATAAAGGAAATTATGACAGGATACTGGTAAAACCGGTTAAAAATCAGGGGATCGGTAAAGCGATCAATGACAGGCTAAGGCGTGCGAGCCAACCAGGGTACACAGATTAAAACGATTGCAATTCAAACAGTCGTTTGTAGGTTTTCCCTAACTTCAGCAACTCTTCATGCGAACCGGATTCAATTATATGTCCGTTTTCTACCACCAGGATCTTGTCCGCTTTTTTGATAGTAGACAATCGATGCGCTATCACCAGGCTGGTTCTGTTCTTCATAAGTTTCTCCAGAGCATCTTGCACCAGTTTCTCTGATTCAGTGTCAAGCGCCGAGGTGGCCTCATCAAGTATCAGTATCTCAGGATCGCTAAGTACTGCTCTTGCAATTGAAAGCCTTTGCCTCTGCCCGCCGCTTAAATTGCTACCCCGGTCCCCTACGTATGTGTTATAGCCATCCTGAAGAGTGGTAATAAAATCATGCGCATTCGCTATACGGGCAGCAGCCTCCACCTCTGCCTGGGAAGCATCTTTGTTGCCCAGTTTAATGTTATTTGCCACAGTGTCATTAAAGAGTACACTTTCCTGTGTCACTATTCCCATGTTTCGTCTCAGCGATTCAAGTGTCAGATCTCTGATATCAATACCATCAATAGCTATTCTGCCTGAAATGACATCATAAAACCTGGGGAGAAGATCAGCGATCGTGGACTTACCGCCACCACTGGCTCCTACCAGCGCCACAGTAGACCCTTTTTCAATTGAGAAACTTACGTCATGTAAAACAGTGCTATCAGTGTAAGAAAATGACACATTCTCATAGGTGATGCTGCTTTTAAGCCCTGCCAAAATCTTTGCATCTGTCTTTTCTGTAATTTTAATTTCTGCATGTAAGATATCCTCAAGTCGTTCCATAGAGGCATCAGCTTTTTGAACCCTAAAAAATGCTTCACTGAGGGCCTTAACAGGTGTAATCAGTTGTGAGAACAGACCAATATAGACCAAAAAATATTCGCCTGTAAGATGAACATCATCATTGAGCACCAACCGGCCGCCAAATATTAACAGCGCCGCGATAACAACTGAACCCATAAATTCACTTAATGGCGATGCTGCTAGTTCTCTTCTGTGAAGTTTCACCATCAAACGAAAATGTTCCTGGTTCCTTGCCTTGAAAAGTTTTTTAATACGGTTCTCTGCATTGAAACTTTTGATCACTTTTAACCCTCCGAGGGTTTCCTCGATCACAGAGATCACCTCTCCTAGTTTGGCTTGTCCCTTTCTAGCTGTTCGTTTCAGCATTTTGGCCAGTCTGGATATTACCAGAGCGCTGACCGGAAGCACAAGCAAGGAGAACAATGTAAGCTGCCAACTGATCAGAAATAAGGAAGTCAGGTAAAGCAGGATATAGAAAGGGTGCTTCAACAGCATTTCAATGGCTCCTACTACTCCCCATTCAATTTCTTTGACGTCATTTGTCAGCCTTGACAGCAAATCACCTTTCTTTTCTGCCGAGTAATATGAAAGTGGCAGATCGACGGCGTGGTTATAAACGCGTTGGCGCAAGTCACGGACGACCCCGCTTCTCATGTAAGCCATATTAAAAAATGAAAGGTAATTGAACAGGTTTCTAAGAAAGAATAGAAAGATAATTGCAAAGGAGAACCAGTAAATGGCAGAAAGGTCCCCTACTTCAAGGATAAAGGATCTTAATTTGTAATCGCCCCACATCTTTAGTTCTTCCCCTGACCATCCAAAGTTAACATCTGCTGGAGGGACACCATTATCAGGCATGAATATGACCTTTAAAAATGGAAGCATTCCAACAATAGAAAAAACAGAAAACACCGAAGCGAGAAGATTGAAAAGTGTGTAGATTATCTTTCTAGATAAATAATCAGAAGTGATACCGAAGATCTTTCTTACCTGTTTCAATTTGCTGTGCGAAATTACGGGATAGTCTTAAATTTATTTTGATTTACTGCAGAAATCAAACGGACAGACGCGTGACCCACACGGCCAATCGGACATCAACTGTTCCCATAATGTAGCTGGATCTAGTAGTATACCGGTATTTCAAAGAAACTGTTCCGGGGGCATTGGGAGTTGTCTAAATGGAATGATTTGGAAGACAAGGCGTTGCTTATTCAATAAAAAAAGAAGGACAGAAGAATTAAATTCCCCTGTCCTGTTTTGCCGAGTCAAACCTGCATAAATCAATATGTTTGCCCCATCAGGTCAACTAGAATCCCGACTTTCACATCAACTAAATAATTATCGCAATATGTGTATGTGTGACGTTTGAACGATGTTATTGTTTACCAGTCTTATCAAATAAACTCCATTGGCAAGGGCTGAAACATCAACTGGTTGATTATTAATAAAATCAACTTCGCTCAGCAACTTGCCTTGCATATCGGTGATCAGAATCTTTCCATTTTGTATTTCAGTGTTGATGAACAGTTTGTCATTTGCCGGATTCGGGTAAATTCCCAGGCTGTTGATCATAGACTTGTCTTCAATGCCGGTAAACTTGCTGTATTCAAAGATGTCACCGTAAGCATATTCGCCTGCATCATATTTATATCCTGTACCAACGTAAATCTTGCGATCTATTACACATGAAACAGGCCATAGTCGTCCTTGAGCATTTATCTTCATGTTGGTTAGCTCCCACTGGTCAAGAGTCATATTATACCGGTAAAAGTCAGTGGGAAACAAAGCTCCTTTACCACCAAGATCTTTGTTGCTTCCAAAGCCATAATATGCATTATCGTCGATTACGAAAGCTGTTCCTCCCATGTTCGAGATCGGCATATTTGCCTTCTCTGTCCAGCTGTCGAGCAAAGGATCGTACGCAAATGTCTTATTCTGAGTTGTGCTGTTCTCATCAAGCCCTCCTGCAATAAATCCGGTAGATGAGGCAGTGGTCGCATTTGAGAAACCGCTGGCGAAAGATACCTTGATCGGCAGATCCGCTTTCCTTGTCCACTGATCAGATGATGGATCGTATTCCCATACTTCATTCGTTTGTATGTGGTTCTTTCCTTTTTCTCCCCCGACAATATAGGCTTTACCATTAAGTACGAATACGGCAGAACCTATCCTGCCTGAATCAGGCAGTTGTGCAACTTTTGTCCATTGGTCTGCAGATGGGTCATAAGCATTCAGATCTGACAGAATTTCAGGAGGAGGAGAAAATCCAAGAAAGTACTTTTCACCGAGCCCCACATATCCTTTTCCATTTAGGGCAAAGGATATTCCTGCAGTTCGATTGGATGGATCTGGTGTGTTTTTGTAATCCCATTTGCCGCTTGCAGGGTCAAACATTTGCATGTCCGACTGATATCCTGAAGTAAAACCGAGGTAACCACCGGTAATATATAGTTTGTTGTTCAAGACAAAATATTCAGCGGCCCCTCGAGCGGTGAGACCGTCCTTTTCGACCCATTGTGCATGAGATTTAATGGACCCAATAAAAAGGAGGGCTAGAAATAGAAAGACATTTAAATAATGGTTTAAATTTTTCATATAATGCTATTTAATTAGTCCTAAGACCAATTGCACTTGGATAAGGTCTCCTTTGAAATCTTAAATCATCCTTAAATGAATCTTAAATAGCACGACCTTGCTAATTAAGCGGTCCTTTAAAGTATATTCGAATGGTGTGGTCAAGGAGCAAAATATCAGGGATTATCATCCCTTTATTACTGGTTCTGCTGATCATTTTGCAGATTTTTTGGCAGCGCCAGGTCAGGGAAAAGGAAAAGAAAGATTTTCAGGTAAATGTGCTTCAGGTATTGAACAAAGTGCGTTCTCAGTTGAAGAATGCGAATACCTGCGTTACTTTTTACAGCAAACCAAGCGTTAAACCAAATGAGGGCATCTACATCATAAAGCAAAAATGGGATGAGAACGGGTTCTATGGAGAACAGGATACGCTGGGCTTCTACCTGGACCGACAGCAGTTTGAGAAACCCGTTCAAGTGAATCCAGCTTTGAAAGAATACAGGTCTTCACTGCCAACCCTGGCTGAATTCACTATTCAGATCATTTACGACGAAGACGAAAAGAATTTCAGTGAGGTGTCCGACGAGACATTTGAACAGGACATCCTGAACAAAACCGATCTCAGGTCCTTTCTTGACACCGCTGAAATACGTCATTATATCGCGAACCTGCTTTCAGAGCATGGAATTACCAATTCGTTTGGATTTGCCTTCTCTGATATCGAAACAGGTAAGATCTATCTGAGCAACCGGATAAAAGACACTGTGAAATTAGAAGATGAAGGATATTCAATTGATGTCTTTCAGGAGAACAGGTTTGTAAGGCACCAGCTTTTAACTCTAGTATTCAATGATACTTCTGGTTTTAACCTGTCGGCATCTCCAGCGTATATATCGCTTTTTGTGATCCTGCTGCTCGTAGTTATCGTTTCTCGCTTTTACCTGAAGGTCAGCAAGGAGAAAAAGCTATCTGTCCTTAAAAATGACTTTATCAATAACCTGAACCATGAAATGAGTACTCCGCTTACAAACATTCAGCTCTCATTGGAATCGATGAATAACACCGGGTTTAATGAAAAGGACCGTCAGAGGATGTTAGATATTATAAACAGTGAATTACTCCGGCTAAAATCAAACATTGACCGCTCAATGCAGATCGGATTGCTGGAAGCGGACAAGATCAACCTGAACAAAAAACGTTTTAACCTTTCAAAAGGGATTGAAGACCTTATCGAAGCATTCAGACCAGCTGTTCAGAAAGCAGGTGGGAGCATCACATTTACCGACCAATGTGAAGAAGATGTTCAAATTTCGGCAGACGACATGCATCTTTTAAATGCTTTATCCGGTCTACTGGATAACGCACTTAAATATAAAAGTGATAAAAGAAGCCTTAGAATAGAGGTTGCATGTTCAGTTAGGGAACACCAGTTCATTATGGAGATAATAGATAATGGCATTGGAATGGATGCCACTGTACAATCCAGGATCTTTGATAAATTCTTCCGGGGTGAAACGGGGTTGATTAACAGAACAAAAGGGTTTGGGATAGGACTTAGCTATGCCAGTGCCATTTTGCAAATGCACGGAGGGGACATAGCGGTTCAGAGTACAAAGGACCAGGGCACGGCATTCTTGATCACTTTGCCGATCAATGATGATGCATAATGACAAAATACAGTTGCTGATTGCCGAGGACGACCAGAACCTTGCATACCTTATCAGTGAAAATTTTAAAATTGCGGGGTACGATGCTGAGGTACACGCAACCGGAACCGATGTTCTTCGTTCACATGAGAGTAAATTCTTCGACCTGATCATTCTCGATCTCATGTTGCCCGATATTAGTGGTTTTGAGCTGGCCCGGAAGATTAAGAAGAGAAAAAGAAATGAGCCGTTCATTTTTTTAACCGCATTGAAATCGGAAAATGAAAAATTTAAGGGTTACGAGTTAGGTGCAGAGGACTATATAACAAAACCTTTTAGTTTCAGGGAACTGGAATACAAGATACAGGCAATTCTGAGGAGACAAAACCGGCAGATGAACAGCAGTAAGGATTTAATTGTTGAAGACCTTGTATTGAATACCGTTGGAAGAGAAGCAAAAGTGAACAATAAGGTATTTAATCTTACACAAAGAGAATCCGACCTACTGGCACTTCTAATGAAGAATTTTGGCAATTACATTAAAAGGGAAGAGGTGTTAAACCTGCTCTGGGGCCGTGCCGACCTATACACGTCAAATAGCATGGATGTCCACATTGCTCGCCTGAGGAAGATTACCGGAAAAAGTAAAAACCTGATGATCAAAACGTTATATGGGGCTGGTCACCGGATGATCAGCAAACGAAGTACAGAGCAACTTGTGAATTAAGGTGTTTTTCTGGGGAAGAAGACTTCTTTCATTGGCCTTTCGTCGTATAAAATTCCTGGGAATCTATTTTTTAGCTTTCTTTATTCCCCTATATAAACATCTCCGGCGATTATGCCCGTCTCCACCACGTCAATCGTGGTGCCATTTGATGTATACCTTTTCAAGGTGGAATTGCTTAAGAAATCTTTGGCATCAGATATATAAATGTCATCATTTATCTGATCGATTTTTAAATGATAAGGAGTCTTCATCTCAAGTTTAATTGAAGGAATTTTGGGCAAAGTACTGTCTTTGTAATGCATCTTGTAAAGATCCTTTTCAATGTAAAAGATATGCTGTAAGGAACGGTCAATTGCCAGGTGATTGATAAAGGCGGATACATTCATACTGAATTTCTGAACAAGTTCACCATTGTCAGCATCTAAGACCCAAAGTGCGCCATTCCCCTCACCCGTTTTTCCTGAACAAAGAACCCAAAGTTTGTTTTCTGCATCGATAACCATTTGATTGGGTTGATCGCTTACGACAATGCTGTCTTTAAGCCTAAACGTAATTAGATCGATCCTGTAAATAGCTTTGCCGTCGCGGTTCGTAACGAAAAGATCATCCTTGTACCTTATCATTCGATCTGTCCAGCCATTAATACCGATCTTGCTTTTTACCGATCCATTGGCCTTGTCAATCACAAACACACCCTTTGCATAGAGATCTGAAACGATGGCCGTCTGTTCATCCACGTGAAACATGTATCTCGGAGAAATATAACCTTTCCATTCATCGACCAGCTTAAAATCAGAAGTGTCGATCACAAGGATTGATCCCGAATTATTGACCACAATGTAATAGAATTGACCGAAGCCGCTGATAGACTGTGCAACGTCCCCTAAAGGCCGCCCATTGACCTTTTGAAACACCTTATGGATAATCGTCCTTGCCTCAGGATCATAAACAGAAAGAGAGGCATTGCCCCATTGAAAATTACCTTCGTTGAGTACCAGGACACTGTGCCCATTTACTGATGGCAGACCTGGCTCTGCCGGCTCATCTTTGCAGGAAGTAAAAAACACGAAAAATACTGTCAATCCTAGTATTCCAATACGCATAGCTTCTTTCTGATCACTTTGTTTTTCAATTGCATTTCAACAAGATACACACCTGCCTTTTCTATGACAAAAGAAGCAGTTGTAGCCTGGAAGTTCAGGACCTCTTTTCCTGATGAAAGTTCGTATATGCGGAACGACTTTGCAGGTTTCTGTCCAAACCAAAACACTGGCTGGCCCATTAACACCGGATTTGGACCTAAGGAACCTGTTTCTATGACCGCATTTGAGGTCTTTGTGGTCAATTCACTTAATACACCGACAGCGTCAAGATCAAATCCGCCAATATCAAAAGCAGTTGGCCAGGGATCGTTGATTATCCTTCCATTTATATCCCGTGCACCCATTTGTGGATCTATTGTTCCAACCACATCGATCAGTCTAATAAAGTGAATAGAATCAGTGTCAATGCCATTGCTGTCAGAAAGCTGTTCCAGGTCAAAAGGTGTGCCGTAAGGGGCCTGGTGTTTGCCTGCCAGATTAAAGTATTGTGAGGGGTCCATGGCTGCATTGTTCGTATATTGCTTCAAGGTATCTGCGATAGTTTGGGCAGGGAAGCGTACAAATTTAGAACCATCAGTGCTTACCTCAACAAAGGCAAGCTCAAGAAAGTACCCGGAGAACCATGCAAAACCATTTTCAAAAACGACAAAATCAAAACCATCGATATTTTTAACCGGCTCTTTTAAGAATATAATAACTGAACCGCTGTCTCCAAGGCTCAAGGTATAGTTATCAGGTGAACCGTATATATTGCTCACATCTCCTCCGCTAACATAACCGCTATCTTTCTTGCTTATATCACGCCACCCCCTTAAAACTACAGCTGAATCTGCCCACCTGGCAAGGCGTATATCCTGCCTATGAACTCCAAAAGACCCGGCCTCTCCCCCAGCAGGATCCCACTGACCCTTTACGCAAAGTGCCTGTAAAATAAACGCTAATACCGCCAGTAACCTCATTTCTTAATAAACTTTCCTGTATAAATATTTTCGCTGTTTTGTATCCTAATAAAATATATGCCCGGAGATAAGCTTCTGACATCAATTGAAGGTGTCACCCCTTTCCCTTCCATTTGTTGCAGGCCACTTAAATCAAATATATGCCACAGCGTTTGTTGATCAAATGGAACATCAACCTGTATTGATTCTGAACATGGGTTTGGATATACAGAGAGTGATCTTCTATTTGATTCACTGATGCTGCCATAGATCTTTCCATGATTATCCATTGCAAAATAGGCGGGAGTATTCATGCCAAATTCACCGGTATCAGAGGATTGCAACTCAAAGGTTATCCTAACGGTATGCTTGCCATACTGAAGGCATTCAAATTCCACATATTCCCAGTCATCAACGATATAATCTTTCGAATTATCCTCAAACCTGTAATCCGCCAGATAGAATGTGTCAACCCCTTCAACTTCTCCCCGCTGGTTATATCCTCTAATGATCAATCTGAAATAATCAGGATCAGTACCGTTCTCACCTCCGAATTTCTTAGAGAAATTGCTGCCATTTTTAATCTGGTCATAGGTGTAAGTTGTGTTGGTGAAAGTAGCACCTGATGAGGCAGACGGGTATAATCCGGACGTATCGAGCGCATCATAAACCATGCTGTTGCCATATGAGATCATGTAATTATGAGACCCCCCCATTCCTTTTCCAGGTTTGGCGCTGTACTGGTTTACATAGGTCTTGTCCAATGTGTCGGTCACAGAAGAAACTGCCCAACCGGACCATGAGCCCCAGTCAGTATTATACGAATTAGGATAAAAGTAAGCGTTAAACTTATACCCTCCTCTCTGATCAGTCCCATTGTTGAATGAGTCGATGGGCAGGCTTGAATCCTCAAAATCATCTATATAGAAATACCTTTCGGGAGATTTCCCCCATCCGAAATCCTCCAAACAGAAAAAATCCGGTGTGTTCATTCCAAATTCTCCGTTATCCGTAGAGGTTAGAAAAAATTGTACAGAATCAACAACACCCAGTTCTTCCAATCTAAAGTACTCCCAGTTATTTAGAATATAATCCCGGCTATTGTCCGAATTTCTATAGTCAGCAAGATAAAAATCTGTTGTATCAGTGATTTCACCGTTTCTATAACCTTTAGCCGTTAGTTTTAGATAATCAGGATCATCACCACTTTCTCCGCCAAATTTCTTCGCAAACTGGTCTCCATGCAGCATAGAAAGCGCAGTATAGGTAGAGTTACAGACGTAAACCCCACTTATTGACGATGTACCATTCCAGTGAATCACAGGATCTCCTGTGCCAACCATGAAATTACCGGTTGCTCTTGCCGGCCCTCCTATCGCATAGGTACTGTATTGATTTAAATAACCTGGAGTAGTGCGGTCCTGTTTGTTCGATAAAGAAAATCCGGACCAAACCGCCCATTGTGTATCGAATGAATTAATGAAGAAAGCATCACCGTCCCTGAATCCACCGGACAGATCAGCCCCATTATTAAATGTATCATATCCCAGGCTTAATTGATCAAAGGTGGAAACCGTCGGTAATTGAGCATTGGCAAATAGGACAAAACAAAAAGAGAACGTAAATACAGTTAGCTGTTTCATTGATGCATTTTTTTAGAAATATGGTACTGAAAGTTAATATTAATAGCCCTCATAGGCATTGGCCTGAAGGGCAACATTTCGTAATATTCGTCAAACAGGTTTGAGATTCGAGCAGATGCCTTCCAGTTACTTTTACTAATGGATACGATGAGGTCTGTAAGGGTGTACATGTCCATCCATTCATCGTTCGTGGTTGTAGTAAAACGTTCTGAAATAACCGATTGGGTGATTCCCAGATACACCTGCTTCATATTTATGCCTATTCTCCCGCCTGCCTGATGAATCGGAACAAAGATATTTTGAACTGAAGAGGCATTGATATCTCTTAAAGAGCGTATGTAGTTGTAGTTAAAGGACCATTCAACCCTGAACCGGTGAATTAGTCCCTTGACCTGTACATTTGACCCATAATTTGCTGAAACAGCACCCTTTTCCTGGCTTACTGCAAACAGTCCGCTTTCATCCGGAAGCCACTGTATCCTATCATAAATCCTTGCTCCGAAAATAGACACAGTTGTCTTAAAGTATTTATTTAAAACAACTGCTTTAATAGACATATTATCAGATTTTTCTATTCCAATATTTTGATTTCCTCCGGGGATCCAGTACAAATTGTTCAAGGTTGGGAACCGTATGCCTCTATCGTAGCTTACTGACGTTGATAATAGGGGCGTCCATCTGAATTTCACTTCAGATGAAGGGCTCAAATGTATATTATCAAAAGATCTGCCAACAACCTTAGCTCCTGCCGTCAATTTCAACCTGGATCTGTTATATATGGCAAATTGCCGCAATGTAATCAGCAGCAATGGGTCTATTTTACCGTATACTGTGGTGTATGCCCCATCCATTTGACCATCTATACCATAGACATATTTCCAATGATCCCTCAGTAAAATTTCTTGTTGTGCCGAGACATATCCACTGTTAACCATGTTCTCACTATTAACATGTGTTATTCCATCTGTGTAAAGAAGCTCTTCTTTTGAAAAACCAACACTTGTACTTACGGCGCCCAGGTGGTTTGTATCTAATCGATTGAGCACGACACGCAGGTGACGGTCTGACTGGTGTTTTTCAGAGACAGACTCCAACAGGGTTGGCGGCAGATCACGCTGAACATCCTGCACCCATACAGAAAGCTGATTTCTGCCGAATCTCAGGTCCTGGATCAATCCTAAACAATTCACCTGAGCGTGTTCCAGCCTTTTCCTGTCAAGACTTTGCAGTCCGTATGGAAAGTAAGGGTAATTGTTTTGGGCCGCGGAATAAAATGTGCGTGTTCTTGATGCTATTTTTCCATGAAAATACGTGAAATCGATCCCTGCATCAACTGATGCAAAACTGCCTGCTCCGACGAAAGGATTCAATTCCCATACCACGGAATCCATGTGTGTCTGTGCAGACGTGGTCAAGTTTAGCTCCCCTCCGACCGGACTAGAAAATCTAGTGCTGGATGAGTTATCTTCAAAGGATGCATTATCGATGAAGAAGACAGGAATAAGCGCGAGATCAATTTGACCATTCATTGGATTATTCAACGGCATTCCATTCCATGTAATGCGGGTCTGCTCTGGCCCAAATCCTCTGTAATTCAATGTACTGAGGCCGAGGGCTGCATTGCTGCGCACATTCATGCCAAATTCTGTAAAAAGAAGATCGGAGATGGTCGAACCATTCAATGAAAACTGATGAATAGACTGCTGGTGGTATTCCTGTGCAGGACGAATGGTGCTTTCAGGAAGCACAACCACAGTATCCTGCGCCAAAGCAACCTGAAGCACAGAAAAAGACAAACAAATGACCAGACAATATCTCATAAACAATATATCGTCCGGGATAAAATTGGGAAAGCACTAAAAATGATCCTAGTGAGTTCTCCGCTCTTCTTCCCGAAAGCATAAACTTCAAAGAATCTGGCAGGTCTTCTGACTTACTCCTACCCATGTAGTCTTCCCATCATCATATGACAGTGACACAAGATGACATGAGCCCAAAGGAGCTTACAGCTGCGGGTACAGTTCCGGATCTACACCGGATTCCCTATTTATCTGTCGGTGACAGAACCAAATTCAAAGCAAATTTAGCGGATTACACCTTAAGTACAAAGGAGGAATAGTTCAATAGTTATCTACCACACGTCAACACTAATAAACCAGTGATTTATATGATCTGCCGTGGAAAGCATCTATAAAGAAAGCCTCCTTTGAGGTTATGGTTCAGGATGTTATCTTTGTGAAAACATTTAAAAGGAATGGCTACAACACAAGATCTATCAAGAGGGATATTCATACGTCACAATGGTCGGCTTTGCAGGGTATTAGACTATCAGCACACAATGCCGGGTAAGGGAGGAGCATTTTACCAGGTTAAAATGAAGGATGCCGTAACAGGAAAATCAATGGATCACAGGTTCCGATCCGGAGAAAGCATAGATGTGGTAAGGGTTGAAGAGAAGGAGATGCAATACCTGTACAAAGAGGGGCAGAATCTTGTATTGATGGATACCGAAACGTATGAGCAACTATCGATCGCAGAATCTTTGATCGGAGATGCCATTAAGTTCATTAAGGAAGAAATGATGCTTTCCATATATCTTGACGAGGGCAATGCGATAATGGCCGATGCTCCAAACCACGTGGTTCTTGAGATCACATATTCTGAACCGGGAGTAAAAGGAGACACAGCAAACAATCCAACCAAAAAAGCCACATTGGAGACCGGTGCCGAGATACAGGTCCCATTATTTGTTCAGCAAGGCGAACGAATAAAAGTAGATACCCGTACAGGTTTATATGTTGAACGGGCTAAAGATTGATCTGAACTAGATCATTCCCAGCAACCGCAGAATCAACAGAATAAGCAGTACAAGCAGAAGTAAGCTTACAATTCTACCTCCAAAAATATCTGATAGGAGTGAAAGAATTAGCAGTATCAGAATTACCACTAAAATAATATAAAGCAGGCTGTGTACGTCATCCTTGAATTCCGGATTATCCATCGCGGTTTTAACCTCCTTCCGAAGTTTGTTAACCTGACGGACATTTGTCAACGTACCGACTGCACTTATTTTCTCAGCAGTACTTAATTTTTCTCCTGTAATAAACTCTTTATTGTTTCCAAGTTCCTCTGCATTTTCAACCTTATTTTTTGTCAAAGCTATGGAACCAGCCTCTTTTACAATATCAGGATCTGAAATTTCATTAATACGCTGATCAGAAATCTCTGAACTTTCATTAGTGGAATTTGAATTGCTCAAATTTTTCACACCCTTTGCAGGTCCTGCCTTTTCAACAATCGCCCTGTTATCATGGTTTTTTTTCAACAAATGGCTGTACTGGTTGCTGCATGAGGACAAAACCATTAGTCCTGTAAGTGTGATAATAAGAGTTCTTAATCGATTCATGAAGGTTAATATTTAGGGGTAAATATAAAAACAAATGATCAACAAGTGTAAGTTTGCCGAAAAAAAAATCAATTGTGAAAACAAGTATCACGGGCACAAATCATGTTGATTTTCTTGGCATACAAGAAGAACATTTCAGTTCATACGAACATTCAAAGGTGGTTATACAGTCTGCCCCTTACGAGCATACCTCATCCTATATTAGCGGTTCAGTGAACGGGCCGTCTGAGATCATCAATGCTTCTCATTTTGTTGAATACTACGACGAAGAACTTGGCATTGAAACCTACCGTAATTGTGGCATAAGTACGCTCATGCCGATCAACTTCAGGGAGATGGTGGATGAGGATGCAATAAACCTTATTGCTCAGAACACTTCAAAGCACATTAACAACAATAAATTCGTGGTTTCCATCGGTGCTGAGCATACGGTTACCTATGGTTTTTATAAGGCCTTTAACGCAGCATATAAAGACCTAAGTGTTCTTCAAATTGACGCTCATGCTGATCTGCGTTCATCCTATATGGGGAATAAATACTCCCATGCATCGGTAATGGCAAGAATCAATGAGTCAAAACCTGTCATTTGCCAGGTTGGCATCAGAGCTCTTTGCAAAGAAGAGGCAGAACTGATCACCCAGTCGGATAATATTAATACCTGGTTTGCACATGATATTCGTTCAACAACAGAATGGAACAGGCCT
>DJML01000140.1 GCA_002436505.1 Bacteroidetes bacterium UBA6491
ATGTTTCCGTAAATGGTATCGGAAAACAGAAAAACATCCTGCGGCACATATCCATAGAGATCAAGATATTTATGCAGCCCGACTTCCTTGATATCTGTACCGTCTATCTTTATTGATCCATTGCTGACATCATAGACCCTGAGCAAGGTGTGGATCACAGAAGATTTGCCTGAACCTGTCTGGCCTATTATCCCTACCGTACTGCCCTTTTTGATCTCGAATGTGACATTCTCAAGTGCCGGAACCTGAGCCCCGGGATAGGTAAATGACACATTGTCAAAAACAATTGAATCCTTGAAGCTTATCTCAGCAGCCTCCGGGTCTTTGATTATTGATGGTTCTTCCGCTAAAAATTCATTGATCCTCTTTTGAGAGGCTGCGGCACGTTGCACAATGGATGTCACCCAACCCAGAGAAGCTACCGGCCAGGTAAGCATATTTACGTAGATTATGTATTCAGCGATGTTACCAAACGAGAATCTTCCCATGATCACTTCTCTGCCACCGGCATAGATAGTAATGATCACACTTAAACCTACAAGCATCAGCATAAGAGGGAAGAAAAGTGCATTCACCTTCACCAGGTCCATATATCGGTCCTTGTACTTTTCGCTTTCGTTCTCGAACATATTCGTGAAGGAAGATGAAACAGAGAAGGACTTAATGACCCGGATTCCGGAGAAAACCTCCTGAGCCATGGTAGTAAGTTCTGATAATTTAGCCTGGAGTTTATCGCTGCGGCGGTTAATTACGGCACTGACAAAGTAGATCGAGACCGAAAGAAATGGTAAAGGTGCCAGAACCAGCAACGAAATGCGGGGATTGATCGAGATCATCACCGTGATCACCATAATGAATAGCACGACAAGGTTTATGGTATACATTACCGCCGGACCGAGGTACATTCTGACCCTGCTGACGTCCTCGCTGATCCTGTTCATCAGGTCACCGGTATAATTCTTGCCGTAAAATGAAGCATTAAGTCGCTGATATTGCTCATATATCTCATTTTTCAGGTCAAATTCGATATCTCGTGATACTACGATAATGGTCTGACGCATAAAATACATGAAGATTCCCTTTATTACTGCAGACACAAGTACCAGCCCGCCAAAAACAAGCGCCAGCCGGCCCACCTCTCCAAGTATGTAGGATTCCGGCAGATCCAGCAGCCGATATGTTGAAATTTTTTCAACAACGTTATCTGTCGCAGTGCGCACAATTGGTGCGATAACTACAGCAAAGACATTGGAGCATATGATAAATACCACTCCCAGGAGCAACATCCATTTATATTTAAGAAAGTATTTATTGAGATATGTCAGTGCTTTCAAGGTTGCAAATTTACCATAAAAAAAAAGTTATTTTTGCAGACCGAATTCCGATGAGGAAAGGATTGAATATTAATCTTAAAACATGATAGAAGTAAAAGAAGCTCAATTGGCCACCGGTACTTCTGATATTTTTAATCAGCTAGGTACCCACGACCATGAGCAAGTGCTGATCTGTAATGATAATCAGACCGGACTTAAGGCAATAATAGCGATTCACAATTCTGTACTTGGACCAGGTTTGGGTGGAACCCGAATGTGGAACTACAAATCAGAGAGTGAAGCCATCAATGATGTGCTTCGTCTTTCAAGAGGAATGACTTACAAAGCGGCTATTTCAGGATTGAACCTGGGTGGAGCGAAAGCTGTTATCATTGGTGATGCGAACACAATGAAGACTGAAGCATTGATGAGACGTTTCGGGCGATTTGTAAATAACCTGGGAGGCAAATACATCACTGCTGAAGATGTTGGGACCACTACAAAAGACATGGAATATGTCAAAATGGAGACTGACCATGTTGTAGGACTTCCTGAAAGTCGTGGAGGTGGCGGTGATCCTTCTCCTGTAACAGCGTACGGTGTATACGTGGGCATTAAGGCATCTGCGAAGAAAATATTCGGAAGCGATGATCTTTCTGGGAAGAAAATAGGCGTTACAGGCATAGGTAAGGTTGGCATGCATCTGGTTAAATATCTTCATAAAGATGGTGCCAATGTAATGGTGTCGGATATTAATGAAAGCGCATTGCTAAAGGCACATAAAAATTACGGAGCAACTGTTATTGAAGGTGACGGCATGTTTGATGCAGAGATGGATGTTTTTGCACCTTGTGCACTTGGAGCTATACTGAATGATGAAACTATTGGCAGGTTAAAAACTAAGATCGTTGCTGGAGCAGCGAACAACCAACTTGCGATCGAGCACATTCATGGTCCAATGTTAAAGGAAAAAGGAATATTGTATGCTCCTGACTTCCTTATCAATGCAGGCGGACTGATCAATGTTTACTCTGAGCATACCGGGTACAACAGGGAGAACGCTATGCGCGATACTGAAAAGATCTATGACACTCTATTGGAGATCTACAAGACAGCAGACAGGGAAAACATTCATACCCAGGCTGCAGCCACAGAACTTGCAGAGAAAAGAGTGAATGACATTATGCAGGTTAAATCAAAAATTTAACGACACCATATTAATAAAAAAAAACCCTGACTTTCTGAAGTCAGGGTTTTTTTATGCCTCTTAATATCTATCTAATTGGTTCCGGTGATCCTTCCGATCTTATCATCCAGTTCTTCGTAAACCGAATTGTTACTGATATACTCTGGAACTAGTTGTTTCATGGTAGCCACGATCAATCTGTTCGTTACCGGATTTGAATCGTCGCACAAACGCTCGATAAGTTCGTTCACTTCATCATAGTCGTTATTTCTTACCTTGGCGATCATGATCTTAGGATGGTGCGTACCGATCGTATTTTCCATATCACTAAGTAGCTCTTCTTTGAGTTTCTCGCCCGGCCTCAAACCCGTATATATTATTTCAATGTCCTTTCCTACCTCAAAACCTGACAACCTGATCATTTTCTTGGCAAGGTCAATGATCTTCACAGATTCCCCCATATCGAATATGTATATCTCACCACCGTTACCCATAGAACCTGCCTCCAGTACAAGCTGGCAGGCTTCTGGTATTGTCATGAAATACCTGGTGATCTCTTTGTGCGTTACAGTGACCGGTCCTCCGTTCTCAATTTGTTCTTTAAACCTTGGTATGACCGATCCGTTCGAACCCAGGACATTGCCAAACCTTGTCGTAATAAATTTACAATGGTTGTCATTGCTCAGGTGAATTCTTTCGTTCAAGGCCTGCACATAGATCTCAGCGACACGCTTTGAGGCACCCATAATATTTGTTGGGTTGACCGCTTTGTCAGTAGAAACAAAAACAAATTTTTCGACGCCATACTCTACTGCAAGATCCGCGAGTATCTTTGTCCCGTAAACGTTCACACACATGGCCTCATAGGGGTTATCCTCCATCATAGGAACATGCTTATAGGCAGCGGCATGAAATACATAATCGGGATTAAATGCTTTGAATATTTTCCTCATCCTAACCTTGTTCGTCACGTCTCCGACGACCAGGTTCAGAATATCCTTCTTGTTTAAACTATACTCAAGCTGATAAAGAGGTGTCTCTGCCTGATCCACCAGAACAAGCATTTTGGGTGCAAAACCAAGGCATTGTTTGGCAATCTCAGAACCTATAGACCCTGCAGCCCCAGTTATCATTACAACCTTTCCTCTAAGAGATTCCGTAATTCTGCCCAGGTCAAGCGAAATAGGTTCACGGCCTAAAAGATCCTCAATATTCACATTTTTGATCTGCCTGAAACTTAACTCTCCATTTATCCAACTCTCTACCGGCGGTACGTTTTTAATATTCAAACCGTTCTTCAGACCTATCTCAATGATCTTCTTTTTCTTATAGGAGGGAAGAGACGGGATCGCAATGATCAACTCATTTGGTTTGTACTTTTTGACAATGGTATCCAGTTTGTCTTTAAAGCTAAAGATCGGAACACCTTCAACCGTTTTACCGTCCAGTTTTTTATTTTCATCAATGAACGCTACTACCTTGTGGTTCATATTCACATCCCCTTCCAGAGATCTTTTGGCGATAACACCTGTTTGACCTGCTCCATATATAACAATATTCCACCTGGAAGACATCCTGGCAGACGCGATCTCTCTTGAAAGCAACTTTAATCCTAGTCTCACTGACGTCATTGCCGCAAGTGTGATAAGGAAATCCATTACAATGACCGCGGTATGCAGGAAAACAGTATCCGTGAAATAGAAATAAACCTGATTCACAACATATATACCGAAAGAGCTGCTGGCAAGTGCTAAAAATATTCTCACCGCATCCTGTGAACTGGTGTATTTGATAATACCACTGTATGACCTTGTAAGTAAAAATCCCTGCAATCGGAATGAAAGTACCAGGATCAACGGATAGACAAGATTCTCAACATGAAATTCACTTAGCTGAAGATTGAAAATAACAACATATGAAAATAAAAACGAGAGTAAGCAGATAAAGAGATCTAACCCTAAAACTACCCAGCGGGGCACATGCTTGCTGGACAAGAGTCTTATGTAGTTTAGCAGCATAATACCATGTCGGTTGTTAGGTCAAAATTACCTATTTTCCTTGTTTCATGAACTTAATCTAAGCACTAAATCCAATATGTGGATATTTTATTGGTCATTTCAACACTGTAACAGTGCCTTTTCTATGATGTACAGAGTGATCCCAGCCTGAAAAAGTGATGGTATAGATATACACATTGTTGGCAGCCTGACGTCCTTTATAAAAACCATCCCACAATACTTTCTTTTCTGTACTTTCATACACGCGTTCTCCCCATCTGTTATAGACCTGCAAATGGTATGTTTTCACAAATACAGGGACGATTCCCCAAAATTCGTTCAGGTTGTCATTATTAGGAGTAAATGCATTTGGAACATGCAACAAAGGTGGTTGTACCAGATATATTCTGTTTGACCGGCTGGTCTCATTATACCCTGCCCTTTCATCCGCAAGGACCTCGTACCAGTATCCTCCCCAATCATAATTCAACGTGTCATCGTTATAAAACAGGTTTTCAGGTCCAGTGACATCGTAATGCCTCAAGTAACCAGTGTCCACCGCTCTATAAATATTGTACTGCTGTACTCCATTTTCCCAGAAGTTGTATTCGTTCCACCATATATCGAACGCAAATGGCAGTGACTTTCCATCAAGAACAATGGTACATCCCTTGTTACTGTTTGCACTGGTATGTCCACATCTGTCCCTGACTACCACCAGGTAACAATAGGACTTGCTATGAACGTCGACATCCTCATCTACAAAAACGGTATCATTTCTTTCATAGGTCGCTCCAATATATGTGATGTCATTTTTTCCGCTGAAATTCTCATACCTGTAAATTTCGTAAGAACCGAAATCTTCTTCCTTTGAATGCAACCAACGTACTAAAATATTCCTGTTATCTTCAACCGTAGCGGTGAGGACAATAGTGACCTCTATGGGCGCTTCAGATTCTTTTACGGTGGAGACAGAGATTGAAGATGGTCCGAGCTTTCCGCACTTATTTTTAACCCTTAAATAATAGGTGTAATTTCTTGTTCTAGGGCTAGTGACATCGATATCGATAAATTTACCTTCCTGAGTCGATCGGTGAATATACACGACTTCTTCACTGCCATCCGGAGATACCTTATAAAGAAGCGTCTCTTCAAAATACCCTCCTGAATCAACAATACCGGTCCAGTTAAGCTCAACCCCGTTTTCAGTAAACAACAGACAAACGGTCTCAGGTGGATCAATTACAGGAGGTGGCAATACAAGAATCTTTATGTAGGCAAAACTGTCCTTTGACCCTGGGCAACCCCTGTCAGAGACATAAACCTTTATCCTTGCAGTGTCACCTGTCACGTCATCACAATCCGGAATATACCTGAAGGGTTGTGTCATATTTTCTATTGCCGTTGCGCTCGTGTCGAAGTCAATTAAATTATCAGCAATGCCATCCTCAGGAATGAAAATGACATCTATGGTATCTCTGTCAGGATCCGTAATGGTATAATCGAAGGTCAGTTCATCAAGTGCCCTGACTTCAAAGAAAGTGTCTGTCAGCTGCGGGGTCCTGTTCAGGTTACCAAAGGCTATTTTAAACGCAGCGTTGCTACACCTCGGGCTTAAATTATCCGGAGCATAGCTACCATTCGTAGTAGGAAAATCACTGTAATGCGGGTCTCCCGTCATCCTGCAACTGGCACAAACGGATTGATACACTACCCCCTTCTTATCAAATCTGCTGGTTCCGCCATCAACGTGATCAGAGGTAAGGTTGCCTCCAAAATAAGTTGCATATAGCAGGTCTTCGGCATCTTTTGCCAAAACGATCAGGTAGAAATCACTTCCATCGGTGGTCTTTTGGGCAGCATCAGAAGTAATGGGTAAATTTCTGGTAGAGCTGAAAGGTTGAAAACTGGTAGAACCTCCCCAGCCAGAAATGAAAATTTTCCGGCATCTGTCCACTAGAAATGCATTGATTGTAATATCCGGTAGTCCATCACCGCTTCCAAACACCGTTGAAAAATCAATTTCATTTAGGTCGTTACTAAAACGGGTTACAAACTGCCCGCTGTTCGAATTCTTATACGTTTTACCAATTTCTAAAATCCTGCCCTGGCTCTGGCCAACCACATATACTTTATTCGCATCATCGATCTCAAGAGACATGATCTGGTCATAGGCGTCTGTTCCCCAGTAAGTTGCTCTTTTTAAAGTCTTGCCATCGTCTGACAACACCGCGATCATTCCATCTGACACTCCACCAAAATACTGCACATATTTTCCTTTTTCAGTCCCGGGGAAATTTCTGCTTTCTGTACCGCCGGCAATAAAAATATCGCCGTTGCGATCAAAATCAATACTGTAAAGTGCATCACCTGCACTGCCACCTAAAAAAGTCGCCCATTCAAGTGATGTCAGATTATTGTTCATTTTGATGACCACACCTTCCTGATTCCCTTTCAGTGTTGTCTGAAAACTCTGCTGAGTAACAGGAAAATCCGCTGAATAGGTGCAAGAAGCAACATATACTTCACCTGCGTCGTTTACATTTACCTCGCCCCTGAAGTCATCTGCGTAGAAATACTTTAGAGGAAATTCCTGATTCAAACCGTCATCTGCATTACCACCGATAAATGTCGAACCAACAAGGCTGGAACCGTCCGCAGATAATTTGGTTATGATAATGTCGCTGCCCCCTTGCTTATTTGGCTGGTATGCCCCCTGAGAAGTAGGGTAATCAGAAGAGAATGTGGTTCCGAAGATCACCAGTTGTCCCTGTCCGTCAACAATGAGGCTGTGAGGATATTCGTTATGACTACCACCTATATATGTTGCATATATAAGCGATGTTCCGTCAGCGCTGTACTTACTGATGGTTATATCACAGGCGAAGAAGCCATAGTCATCGTTCTGTGAACTGAAACCTCCGTTGTAGGTTACATCGAACGCACCTGTTGTAGCCGGATATCTTCCGTTCGGATCAAATAAACGGTCAGCAGAGGTTGTAATCCCACCTGCATACAGGTTACCCGAATTATCATAAGTTGCAGTAAAACCAAAATTATCGGCTGAACTGCCTGAATAGGTTGAAAAGATCACCTCAGGATCAATTATGATATAATCTTCATTCTTCCATTCCTCTGCTGTAAAGCTTATCGTGTTACCAATTAAATTGAACTTTACATTCTTTTCAGTCATTTGGCCATCATGGACAACATAAGAAACTGGTATGGTTTCCCTGACATCTTCCAGCGAAGTATGGATCGTGAGATATTCATTCTCAATATCGATATGATCGGCCCCCTCTACCAGCAGTTTGATGTCGTCGGGATCGGCTCCAGGGTGCAGGTGCAGATTGTATTTGAAACCACCAGACCCCAGGACAAACTCAACATCTATGTTCGGATAAATATCCCGGTAAAAAACCTTCCGGTATGCGTGTACCCCGGAAGCATGTTTTGACGGATCGTTTCCAGTAATGAAATTGTAGACAAAATTCTGGCTTTGAAGGCCTTCAGTTATAAACCCCGGAACAGCTCCTTCAAAGCGGACATTGTAATTATGAAAATGCAATGTACCGCCATCTTTTTTATCGATCCATTTCTTTAAAGAGATCTTCTTATTGTCCTGGTGCTTTTCCATCCAGTCGGCCCATTTCTCCCGGTCGTACTGGAGCATGGTATAGCCATCATCTGTTAGGTAAATAATGGCCCCATCTAATTCGGCCCTGAACAGGATCTTTTCATTCCATTGTCCTTTATTCTCAACAAAAAAAGACTGCGCATCTGAAGTTTTAGCAAAAAGAACGATCAGTACCGTTATTAGAACCGTTAAATAAAGCCGTTTTGAACGCAAATGCACATTCAAATTTAACGAACGGAATTTAATCCTAACTCCCTGAAATGTAATATTTAAATAAATGTTTCTCGTTTGCCTTTATACAAATTGAAAAATGCAATGGCACGTTCAAACAAATTGTTTAAGATGGGTTTTGGCGATCTCCTAATAATTGAAAACAGGCATTTGATCGTATTTTGTCTTTTTCGAGTGATTTTCATGAATAAATGAAGATTCGAAAAAAAGGCCCTGTTTTGATGTAAAGGAGACTATTTGACGCCATGGGGTAAATCCTCTGTCCCCCCAAACCATAAGTTACGTATTTTTCAACAATAATTCAATCGGCCATGGCCTGAAACAACCCGATTTAAAATTGATTAGTTTTCGTTTTCATGGCTCTTTATGGTATGTACAGCTAGATATTGCCATTGTAAGCAAAGAAAGAATTACCGAACTTCGTTTCGGGGGGTGACGGGGGTGAGAATAGGTGTAATGGCATTATCGATTATGTCCTGGAAACCTCCTCCACTTATTGTAAACTATCCGATTCAACCTGATACACTCAGCCTGGAAACCACCAACTTTGCAAGTAAATTTCATTTAATAAGCAGATCAAAGGCAGATCATTCCGGAAAAGCATCTAGCAATAGAATCAGAACAATTCAAATCCCGGAGCGGAATTTCAAGTTATCCATTAATACCAACCAGGATTAATATCCGACCGCATCAAAGTTCATCACCACAACGTTATAGGTGTATACACGGCCATTTTTCAGACTCACCTTTATAGAATAGGTGTGGTCCTCATTAAAGGTTTTCGGATCGATCGCAGGTTCCCATACCAGTGTCGGAAGTCCATAGCCTTCCACCTGTTCCTGTACTTTTAGAGGTACGGCATCATCACCTTCAAACATGGTAACCTTTGCTCCTTTCAGATCCTGGTCAAGTGAAAACGACCAGAAACGGAAAGCCATCATTTTAGGGATCAACCCTTCTGGAGGCCATGAAATGAATTGTTCTTTATAGAGGTTGGTGTCTACCGATCCTGAATCATCCAGTGCCCAAAGCACACAATAATTTTCCGTTGAACCGTGCCCGAGGGAAAGACTGTTCGGATAGAGCATCCATCGTCTGTTTCCTACAGAAGGATTCTTAGTATCGGCAAAAAATGATGTTACTGCAAGGGTGGTATTCGCGCCTTGTGTCAGCAGTGAATATTTGGCTGCCGTTGCACCCTCCTGAGAATAACATCTCCAGGATCTGGAGGGCTCATGATCGAGTTTCCGGTTGCTTTCCATCATTAAGGCCGCTTTCTGGCACCAGTCATTAAGTTCAGGGTCAAGGTAGATCTCCGGAACACCTGCGTTTCTTCTGAAATAGTTCACCCGGTCTTCTACTTTCTTGTGTATTTGAATATCCGGCTGGCCAGGCGTACATCTGACCGGGTTGCCGTTCCATTCGTACCCGGGAACAGTGACACCTTCAACAGTATGCTCCATTACTCGTGTCATGTAATAACTATGGTAGAAATCCTGTTTAGCCAGATAAACCAGTCTGTTGTCCCACAAAGGTTCAAAAGGCGCAAAATCCCGGTATTTGTTGATCACTCTCTTAGCCAGTACATAATTCTTTTCCTTGATCAATCTATTGATATAATTCTCTGCTGAGGCTACCAGACTCTCAAGCAACACCTCATTCTTTGTCGCAAGGTATTCCTTCTCAAGCAAATAGGTATACGCGCCCACATCTGCCGTATTCAGATCTTTATCGCTGAACTTTGAGATCAACGATGCACGCATTTCCTTCAATCGCTTGGATTTTGGAAATTCCTCAAGTGCCATATCAAGGATATTTGACGAAAAGTTCAGAGACTTCTTTTGTGCTGAATAATCAATAATGACCAGCCATCTGTCTTCCAAAGCTTCCTTTGTAGTTGTATCCGCTGTATAGGCAATGTACTTCTTAGCTACATATTTTCCAGCATCGGCATGGTTGTATTCGAATAAATATCCTGCAATTATCCACCATACATTTTCTACTTTTAATCCATAGAAATAATCATTCTTCTTATAAAAATCATTGTTTCCCGACATGGACCGATCCACCTTACTGTTCGCCATCTTAAGGAGCAGGCTGTCTGCAAGATACCGGTTGCCTGTTCTTACAGCAGTTCTTATCTGGTATAAATAAAGTGCGTTCTCCTTTCGCATCAGAAAGGTATCTGTGGGGAAATAGACCAGGTATTTCTGGATGAATTCCATCATCAGATTTGACGGAGGAAGTTGCTCTATCTGCTCTTTAGCGATCTCCTTCTGATAATAGTCGATCTTAGGACTAGAACCGAAGATCTTTCTCGCCTGATCCAATATTGTTGAGGCCGAATCAAACTGTCCCTTTTGCCAGTACTTGTCAGCGAAATAAATGAAAGGTTCAGAAATCATTCCGGATGTATCTCCGGTTTCAGCAAATTTTTCTGAGAACCAGTAAATCACTTTCCTGTAGTGCATTTCACCTTTGGCCGTATCAAGTTGATACAATGCACACTTCCCTTCCCAGAAAAAAGCGGACGTGTCTTCATTCAGATCGTAAGAAAGCCGGTACATTCTTCCTGCCTTGTTGTACTTATTGATCTTGAACTCTCTGTAAGCCAGTCCGTTATTTATGTTGACATACTTATCGATCAGATCATTATAGGCTGCGGTCACTTCATTGTTCTCGTCCTTATCAATACCTTTCTGGACAGCTTTGATACCAATCTCAAAAGATTCAGGATTTTTTTTGTGGTAGTATTCATCCTGCATCAGTTCATAAATGATCTCCGCTTTAAGAAAATACACTTCAGGATCTTTTCTAAGGTCCGGATCTTCCTCCGCATTTTCTGCCAGTTTCAACGCCCGTTTCCAATTATCGTCATCCATGGCTTGTAAAATGGCATCGACCTGACCATACGACTGTTGCGCGATCATTAAAAAACCAAATACCATTAACCATTTCAACCTTTTCTTCATCTTACTACCTATTAATTCTTCAATAATAAACAATTCGTTCTCAAATTCTAATCAACTGACTCACCAGAAGCCATCACATCAGTGCTCCAGGCTTCAGCAGGGGCCTTGAATAATGCTTTTGTCTTTGCCCATGTATCTTCGAACAGGTCCGAATTTCGGTAATTCTGCAATGACATATCATCCTCCCAGATGCTGTAGGTGAAATAAACATTGGATCTGTCCAGGTCATTCAGGAGGTCTACACGGAGACAACCCGGAAAATTCCTGATCTGATTCTTTACCTGCTCGAAAAGTGCCTCAAATTCGGCTGTTTTATCCGGTTCAAAGGTCATTTTAACCAATCGTATCATAATTTTTCAATGCTGATGATAGAGCCTTTATTTAAACCTAGCAATTGTTTTGCATTTCCACTATTAACGGCAATGACCAGATGGTTTCCCGAAGAAAAAGAACAGGTAATGGCACCGTTCCTGCCATCGTGCATTTTCGACGAAATTTCATCCACCCATTCGTGCCTGCTCAGAATGATCCTGTAAGGATTTCCCTGCGACAATCTCTCAACATCCCCTCTTTTAATATTGGTGAAAATATTTCCTGCTCCGTCCACATGTATTACAATTCCTTTCAGCTCCTTTTCACCTATAACGGCTAAAGGCATGTCTTTTGTCTCGTACGAGTCAAAATTCTCACCCCATTTTTCTAGATCGAGTTCAAGATCCCAAAGTTTCTCTAAGGCCAAAGGTAGTTTACCCTGCAAAGGGTGCCATTCCCGGGCATCCATGGACAAATATCTGACCTTCCCCTTGAATCCTGGGATCATTGAGATCAATTCGTGATTCGGACTTATAACGATCTGCTCCCCGATCTTAGTTGCAATAACTTCCGGTGAATTACCAATACCTGCCATATGGACAGTCGATGGCGGGAACTCATGCATCACCTCGCCAAGAACATAGGCAGCCTGCCGAAGGTCACCGGGTTCAATACCATGTG
>DJML01000133.1 GCA_002436505.1 Bacteroidetes bacterium UBA6491
ACAGTACCCTGAGTACGAAGGCGACATGCAGTGTGATGTGTTCAGCCAGTTGATCATTCAGAGATTGCTCCTGATAAAGGCCGAAGTTGACAGTATCATTATTGCGGATGAACGACTTGAATTTGAGATCAACCGCAGGTTGGAATTCTATGCGCAGCAAGCAGGAGGTATAGAGCGACTGGAGAAATACCTGGACATGTCCATCCTCGAATACAAGGAAAAAATGCGCGAAAAGGTAAAGGACCAGATGCTCTCACAACAAGCCAAAGATGCCCTGTTGTCAGAAATAAAAGTTTCCCCTACCGAAGTAAAGAAATTCTATGATGAAATACCCGATGACAGCGTTCCCACTTTCAGTGCAGAAGTAGAAATTGCACAGATAGTGGTTAAACCTACAGCAAGTTCATTTGCAAAAGATTATGCCAGAAAGGAAGCCACGAAGATCAGGAACGAGATCATCTCAGGAAGCATCGACTTCTGTCTTGCGGCGTCGCTTTATTCAGAAGACAAAAGCAACAGTGAACAGTGCGGAGACCTCGGTGAATTCAAACGCGGGACAATGGTTCCGGAATTTGAGACCGCAGCTTTTAAACTTAAAAAAGATTCCATTTCAAATGTTATTGAAACGGAATATGGCTATCATATCATTCAGTTGATCGCCAGAAAAGGGAACATACTTAGTGCAAGGCATATACTTATTCAGCCCAAGATCCTTTCAAACGATTATGAGGCCGCCAAAGATTCGCTGAAATTGGCCATGAAACTTATTGAATCGGGAGAAATGGATTTCTGTGATGTTGTCAATCGTTTTAGCGAGGATGAGAACACCAAAAGCAATTGCGGATATTTTACTGACCCTAATGTGGGAACAAACAAGATCGAAGTGACTTACCTGTCATCCGATGTCGTGTTAAAAATTGAAAAAATGAAACCCGGTGAATTTTCATCCATCCATGGGGTTCAACTTCCCAACGGACAAGGAGCCTTTCGTTTGCTTTATCTGAAATCAGAAACACCACCTCACGAAGCTTCCTTGAAAAATGATTATCAGAAACTGGCCGCTTTTGCGTTAGAAAAGAAGAAACAGGATTCACTTAAAGAGTGGATGGAAAATTATAGAAAAACGGTTTATGTCTGGATTGATGAAAAATACACCTATTGTGAAATCAAACCATCAAACCAATAACCCCGGTTCGCACCAAAGAGGCAAATGAATATGCAGAATTACGCAAATGATGTTGAAGCAGCTGACGCGCTGAAAAACGTAACAAATAAACTGAAATCTGAGATCGGAAAGGTTATCGTCGGCCAACATGATGTTGTTGAAGGAGTTTTAGCTTCAATATTTTGTAACGGGCACAGCCTTCTTATCGGTGTACCGGGATTAGCGAAAACTTTACTTATTAATACCATTGCCGATGTACTGGACCTTTCTTTTAATAGAATCCAGTTCACTCCGGATCTTATGCCTTCAGATATCACCGGCTCAGAGATCCTGGATGATAACCGGCAGTTCCGGTTCTCAAGAGGACCATTGTTCGCAAATATTATCCTGGCTGATGAGATCAACCGTACGCCTCCTAAAACTCAAGCCGCTCTGCTTGAAGCAATGCAGGAAAAAAATGTAACGGTTGCAGGACAGAAACATCCTTTGCCGAAACCCTTCTTTGTACTTGCAACACAAAATCCGATCGAACAGGAAGGTACCTATCCATTGCCTGAAGCTCAACTGGACAGGTTTATGTTCAATATCATACTCGACTATCCCAGCATTGAGGAAGAGATCCAGGTGGTAAAGCAAACTACTTCTGACGATGAGATTCAAGTCAATAAAGTAATTGGGGCAAATGATATCATCGAATTCCAACATCTTGTAAGAAGAGTTCCTGTAGCTGATAATGTCCTGCACTATGCTGTAGAACTCGTTGGAAAGACCAGGCCCGAAAGTGACCTGGCACCGGAATTCATTAAAAGATACCTTAGTTACGGAGCAGGGCCCCGTGCCAGTCAATACCTTATAATCGGTGCAAAATGCCACGCTTTGTTCAGAGGGAAATATTCTCCCGACATTGAAGACGTTCAGGCAGTGGCCAACAATGTCCTGCGCCATCGTATCGTGAAAAATTACAAGGCTGAAGCTGAAGGTATTTCAGTAGAAGATATCATCACTAAGATCCGTTAATAAACACCTTATTCTTTTTTTTGGATTTTATTCCCATTCAGGGATATGACTCTCCTCTTGCATATTTCTATTTTCTACGTAATATGCTTATTTACAACCATTTATGTATTTTAAATAATTTGGCACATGTATTGAATATTGGTTCACTGGCTAGCGGTTCGCAGTCGCATGAGGAAACGCAACAGCCATCGCATGTAACGAAGTGGGAATGTGCCATGGTCGATTCAGACCAGTCCTACAGGGAAACAGTGTCCCGCCATGGCAGACCCATTTCTTGATCAACATTTTTTAATCATTGCTTTGTCGTTAATCGTGACGTGAAATCTGATATACCATGCCATTCTTTTAAAGCTTGTTATTAATGTCTGCTCGCTGAGACCGACATTCTATCTATTTAACAACACTTCTGTAAGCTGACTTTTAAAATTGATTAACTTTGCCGGTCAAATTTGAACAATAACAAATGATTCAGCACTCATACCTTAGCAACGGCGACGTTGAATCCATAGAAGATCTGTATTTGCAGTACCAGAAGGATCGCTCATCCGTTGATTACGGCTGGCAGAAGTTCTTTGAAGGTTTTGACCTGGCTTACGGCAAAACCGGTATCAGTGAAAACGGTAAGACCGTTTCGGATGAGATGGTAAAAGAGATCAGCGTACTACGACTGATCAATGAAGGATACCGCACCAGGGGCCATCTTTTTACAAGGACAAATCCGGTACGTGCAAGGAGACCCTATAGCCCGAACCTGGATATTAGCAATTTCGGTTTAACAGAATCTGATCTTGACAAGGTTTTCAATGCGGGGATCGAGATTGGCATAGGTCCGGCAAAATTACGGGACATCATAGCTCATCTTGAAGAAACGTATTGCGGTAGCATTGGTGTTGAGTATATGTATATCGTTTATCCTGAAGAAAAGAAATGGCTTCAGGACAAAATGGAATCTGTAAAGAACACCCCACACCTTAGCATTGAACAAAAACGGCTGACCTTAGAGAAACTCAATGAAGCGGTTGCTTTTGAACATTTCCTGCACACCAAATACATCGGTCAGAAAAGGTTCTCGCTTGAGGGGCTGGAAACACTAATTCCTGCACTGGATGCAGTTATTGAATTCGGATCCGGTATCGGTGTTGAGGAATTTGTAATTGGTATGGCACACCGTGGTCGTTTGAACGTTCTGGCAAATGTGCTGAAGAAAAGTTATGAAGCCATTTTTGCAGAATTTGAAGGGAAGGGATTTGAGGATGCCATCTTTGAAGGTGACGTGAAGTACCACCTGGGGTATTCCTCAGATGTTATTACAAGTCTTAATAAAAAAGTTCGACTGACCCTTTCCCCGAATCCTTCTCACCTTGAATCAGTCAATCCTGTGGTTGGCGGAATTACAAGGGCGAAACTGGACTCAAAATACGATAACAACATTGACCGTATTGCTTCCATTCTTATTCATGGTGATGCATCAATCGCCGGTCAGGGAGTGGTTTATGAATATTTCCAGATGGCGGGTCTTGAAGCTCATTCGGTTGGAGGTACGATTCACATAGTCACAAACAACCAGGTTGGTTTCACCACAAATTATCTTGAAGGCAGAACTTCGATCTATTGCACAGACGTCGCTAAAACAACCAAATGTCCGGTGTTTCATGTGAACGGAGATGATGTTGAAGCGATCATTTATACAATTCGTCTTGCACTTGAATACCGTCAGCGGTATAATAAAGATGTCGTTATTGATCTGCTTGGCTACCGGAAGTATGGCCACAATGAAGGCGATGAGCCCAGGTTTACTCAACCAAAATTATACGAAGCCATTGCGAAGCACCCCAATCCGAGGGAGATATACGCAAGAAAACTTACTGAGCACAGCAGTGTGGAGGCTCATCTGGTGAAGGAACTCGAAAAGACTTTCAAGCAGCAACTTCAGAAAAAACTTGACAAGGTGCGAGAGGACGATGATTTTGAGCATAAATATTTTGAGAAATCTACCTGGAAACATATCCGCAAAGCTGAACTTGAAGATTTCAACAGACCTACTAAAACTAGGGTCACTAAAGATTCCTTCTTAAAAATTGCGGATACGATAACTACCTTACCTAAAGATTTCGAAGCTTTTAAGAAGACCATCAAGTTATTCAAGGATCGCAAGGAAATGATCAAGAATAACAACATGGACTGGGCCATGGGCGAGTTAATGGCCTACGCAACGTTGCTCAAAGAAGGATTTTCGGTTCGTCTGACCGGTCAGGATACAGAAAGAGGTACTTTCTCACATCGTCATGCAGTTGTTACCAGCTCGTCAGCAGAGCACTACTGGTGTCCGCTGGATCATGTCGACAAGAAACAAGGGGTCTTCAATGTTTACAATTCTTTGTTATCAGAGTTCGCTGTTCTGGGGTATGAGTATGGTTATTCATTGTCAAAGCCAGACGGGTTAACCCTTTGGGAAGCTCAATTTGGAGATTTTGCCAATGGGGCTCAGGTGATCATCGACCAGTATATTGCCTCTGGTGAAACAAAGTGGAAACGACACAGCGGGCTTGTCATGCTGCTGCCTCACGGCCATGAAGGCCAGGGACCGGAGCACTCCTCTGCAAGGCTTGAAAGGTACCTTCAGTTATGTTCAGGAACCAATATGCAGGTTGTGAACTGTACGACTCCGGCGAATTTCTTTCACGTTCTCCGTCGTCAGCTTAAAAGGGACTTCCGCGTGCCATTGATAGCAATGACGCCAAAGAGCCTCCTCAGACATCCTGAATGTGTCAGCAGCATTGATGATTTCACGAAAATGGACTTCCAGGAAGTGATAGATGATAGTACGGCTGTCGCGGCAAATGTTAAACGTGTGCTGTTCTGTAGCGGTAAAATTTACTATGACCTGCTTGAAAAGAAGAGACACCTGAAATCAGAAAATGTTGCTATTGTCCGTTTGGAGCAACTCTTCCCTCTTCCTCAGGATCAAATTGCAGCAATTGCTAAGAAGTATGGAAATGCAGAATTCGTATGGGTACAGGAAGAACCAAAGAACATGGGTGCGTGGATGCATTTACTGAGATACGAGCTGCCTTTCGAATTAAAGGTGATCGGCAGAAGATCCAGTTCTACTCCTGCATCAGGACATCATAAAACGCATGTTTCTGAACAAGATGCCCTTACCACTGCGGCAATAACAATATAGAATACTATGCAGGGACGATTTATCGGCCCTGCACAGCCATTCATCTTTTACATGTTTTCGACGATCTCTTTGCCAAATTCTGAGCATTTCAGCAAAGTAGCACCTTCCATTAATCGGTGAAAGTCATAAGTTACCCTTTTCTTAGAGATAGCTCCTTCAACACCTTTAATGATCAGCTCGGCTGCTTCTGTCCAACCCATAAAACGCAACATCATCTCTCCGGACAAAATCACAGAACTTGGATTTACTTTATCCAGTCCTGCATATTTTGGCGCTGTTCCGTGTGTCGCCTCAAATATTGATTTACCTGTAACGTAGTTGATGTTCGCACCTGGAGCAATACCTATCCCCCCTACTGCCGCTGCAAGTGCATCTGAAATATAATCACCGTTCAGGTTTAATGTTGCGATCACATCATACTCAGCCGGCCTTAGCAATATTTGCTGCAGGAAAGCGTCAGCAATCACATCTTTAATAATGATCTGTCTTCCATTGCTGTTGATCACCTGCCATGGCCCGCCATCAAGATCTGTCGCTCCAAATTCTTTCTTTGCCAGTTCATAACCCCATTCTTTGAATTTACCTTCGGTAAATTTCATGATATTTCCTTTGTGAACAAGGGTTACGGATTCTCTTTTATTATCAATGGCATACTGGATCGCTGCCCTGACCAGTCTCTCAGTTCCCTCTTTGGACACAGGCTTCACACCGATAGAAGACGACTCCGGAAAACGAATGTTCTTTACACCCATCTCCTCAATTAGGAATTTCTTTACCTTGTCAGCTTCCGGTGTACCGTTCGCCCATTCTATCCCTGCATAAATATCTTCCGTGTTCTCTCTGAAGATGACCATATCCACCAGGTTTGGTTCCTTTACAGGAGAAGGAACTCCCTGAAACCATCTTACCGGACGAACACACGCGAAAAGATCAAGCTTTTGACGAAGTGCAACATTGAGTGACCGGATCCCTCCTCCAACCGGAGTGGTCAATGGCCCCTTTATTGCGACAAGGTATTCGTCAATAGCATCCAGAGTAGCCTGTGGCAACCATTCACCTGTTGATTGAAATGCCTTCTCCCCTGCAAGAACTTCTTTCCATTCAATTTTTCTGTCACCGCCGTAAGCTTTTTCAACTGCTTTGTCAAATACGTACTGTGAAGCTTTCCAGATGTCCGGCCCGATGCCGTCCCCTTCGATAAAAGGAATGACCGGGTTGCCAGGTACATTGATATTTCCGTTGTTATAACTGATCTTTTCTCCCATTTGATTGTTTTTGAAGGCGCAAAGGTAAGTGTTGATCTTTTTCCCTGCATTCAATCTGACAAAAAACATTACATCTTTGTGGCAGAATGAACCTTTCGTTCCATTATCTTGTATTATTGAAGCTGATAATGAAGCAACTGGTTGTCTTTCTACTTTTATTGATTTGTTCATTTAGTGCCATTGCACAAGTGGATCAGGAAGCATTCATGAAATCTGAGATGGATCGATATGCACAACTGAAAAACTTTAAAAAGTCCAATGCCGGTGACAACTACGATGTTATTTATCACAGGATCAACTGGAACATCAATCCTCATGTCGATTCAATGTCGGGGGTTATCAATACCCACTTTATCACTAAAACAGATAATTTCAATGCAGTAGCTTTTGATCTGGCCGATGGATTAAGCGTAGACTCGGTGAAATACCATGGCAACATGGTCCCTTTTGAACACAGTGCAGATATCGTTCGAGCTGATCTTCCCTCAGGTCTTAACACCAATGTAACTGACTCAATTACGGTATTCTATTCAGGAGACCCGACGAAGACAAGTACCAGAGGCAGCTATGTCAGGGAAAAAAGAAGACCAAAAAATGATCACCCTGTGATCTGGACGTTATCAGAACCCTACGGTGCAATGACATGGTGGCCATGTAAGCAGTCACTCAGTGATAAGATTGATAGCCTGGACATTTTTATTACCGTACCTCAGGGAAACAAGGCCGCGTCAAACGGTTTACTGGTTGATTCGGTCAAATACGATACTTTTATTACATATCACTGGAAACACAGATACCCTATTGTCACTTACCTCGTCGCTATTGCTGTAACCAATTATGCCGAATTCAGTGATTGGTACCATTTTAACAACGGTGATTCTCTCGAGATCCTCAATTACCTCTACCCTGAAAGTGTCGCTTCGATGAGGGAACCAGCGAAAGCAACCATTGAAATCATGCACTTATTCGATTCACTTTTTGGAGAATATCCTTTTGCAAAGGAAAAATACGGGCATGCACAATTTGGAAGAGGCGGCGGCATGGAACATCAGACCATGAGTTTTATGGTTGATCTGAACTTTGCGCTTGTCGCACATGAACTTGCCCACCAATGGTTTGGTAATGCAACTACATGCAGGAGTTGGTCGGACCTGTGGCTCAACGAGGGGTTTGCGACTTTTCTAACATTGCTGGCCTATGAGAACCTAACAGACAGAGAGACCTATCTTGCCCGTGCCGAATCTACCCGTAAAGCCGTTACAACAGTCAATGACGGTAGTGTATTCGTCGCAGACACACTTGATGTCAGTCGTTTGTTCAGCTCTCGTTTAACATACAATAAGGGAGCGATGCTTTTACAGATGTTACGTTACCGCCTGGGAGATGATGTGTTTTATTCTGCAATAAGAAAATATCTGAATGCCCCTGAGCATCTATACGGATTCGCAAGAACGGATGATCTGATAAAATTTCTGGAACTGGAAAGTAGCACCGACCTGTCGTTATTTTTTGATCAGTGGTACTACAGTGAAGGATTCCCGATCATAGATATTATCTGGCGGACCAAAGGTTCTTTGGTGGAAGTGAATCTAACCCAGAAAACATCACATGAATCCGTAGCCTTTTTCGACACCCCTTTGCCAATTAAGTTTATCGGCGAAGAGCAGGACACCATTATTAACTTTCATGCTGATAACGAGAACTGGACAACAGTAGTAAATCTAACGTTTGAACCTAAAAGTGTCGTTGTAGATCCTGATGTAAGGATTCTGGCTCGTACAAATGTTTTCAGAGGCCGCGACCTCAGGGACAGGATCACGATTTTTCCTAATCCGGCAGAGAATACATTAAACTTTGAAGCTGCTCCTTTCTTTGTTGAAAACATTGAGATCTATACGGTCGAAGGAGCAAAAGCAATGGAAATCAATCCCTTGCTCTCAGGAATAAAAGCAGGCGAGATCAATGTAAAAGGATTATCGCCCGGTCTTTATTTTATAAAATTTATTGGTAGCGGTGAGTCGCTGAGCGTTAAATTCATTAAACAATTCAGGTAGATGCCCTGATCAAACCATTATTTCAGATACTCGTATGCACCCGCATCCGGTTGTGCGTCTCTCGCATTGCCTTCAATATCCAACGGAACCGGCGGAACGAGGATCACTCCAACATCAATGGCACGGGAATTGGAATCAAGGTGATAATCATTGCTTTTATAGTTCCTGAACATTGGTGAAGTCGATGTTGCATTGAGCACATTTCCTGAACCGGCGGTGGTATTAAAGAATGAACCGTCGTCCTTGGTTCGAATCACATTGTTGTAAAAACCGATAGCTGATCGCGACCCGTCAATATCAAAACCGGCCTCATCCTCAAGAGAGCCAAAAATGATCGAATTCCGCACAGATAGTTCAATGTCAAATGTTCTCAGGATAAAACCAAAGTCATCCCTTTCCCTGTTAGTAGCATAGAACGTAGGATTCCTGCGATTGAAGGTAATACCGCTGTATGCTGCAAAGGTGCAATGTCTGAAATCATATTTACCTCCTTGTAACCCCCTGAATCCTTGCTCGCCATTATTAACAAAAACACTGTTCTCTGCATAGATGTCACTTCCTCGACCTACTACTCCGGCTTCAAACATGTTCATGAACTCGCAATTTTTAATGATCACGTTTGATATCCCTGATATACTTGAGACAGAGTCACATACTACGCCATAAATGCCGTTTTTGGCGCGCAAATGTGTGATCTTATTGTTCGTACTTGGATAAGAAAGCCATATCCCTCCCCACTGGCCAGGTGCCTGATCATACCTGGTCTCCAGCCTGTCACCTTCAAAATACACCGGGTTAGAAGCGGTTCCTTTAATTTCTATTTCTCCTTCAACAAATATCCAGGCCTGTGGTGACATATAAACGTGCACACCCTCCTCGATCGTAAGTTTGCATCCTTCCGGAACGTAAATGTAGTCGTGTACAACATAAGGTTTCATTTGGTCAGCCCAAACCAGATCACACAACGTGTCCTTTAAAAAATATTGTCCGTCCTGGCCCCATGCCCTTAATTGTACATTTTGAGTTGACCCATTCGTATTAAAGACCAATGAGTCCCTGATGATCAGCGGGTTGGATTCCGGATCATTGTTAGGGTCAGCCGTTATCTCAAGAAAAACGAAGATGCTGTCGCCCCCGTAGATCTCTATATCCTGAAAATTTACACCTGGTATTCCATCCACATTTACACGGAAAGGAGAAAATTCACCTCCGGCCAGCCTTATATCTGTTCGAATCGTCTGATCAGTCGGGTTCTTAACGATCATCTGACGGTTAAAAGATCTCGGGATGCCAGGACCGGGTGACGTGAATACAGTATCAAAGAATACAGTGTCAGTGTATTTATTTTCAACTTTGAAGTTTAATTTGACCTGTCCTGTATAAAAATCATCCCTGTCACGACATGCATTGAATATCAGCAGAAAGGCCAGTATTACAAGCCAAAATGAAGGACGATGTTTTCTGCTGACAACTATCATGCACGCAAAAGTAACGATGAAATGGATTTGAAATTGCATTTCCTCCTATCTTTGCGCCGCTAATAGATAATTACAGGATTATGATCATTGGTGTACCGAAGGAAATAAAAAACAACGAGAACAGGGTTGCACTGACTCCAGGAGGAGTAGAAGCAATGAAAAAGAACGGACATGATGTTTACGTTCAAAGCACGGCAGGATTAGGATCAGGTTTCCCTGATCATGAGTATGAGAGGGTTGGTGCGGTGATACTTCCGGATATTGAATCGGTGTACGCCAAAGCTGAAATGATAATAAAGGTAAAAGAGCCGATTGAATCAGAGTATAAACTCATAAGAAAGGATCAACTCTTGTTTACCTATTTCCATTTTGCTTCCCATGAACCACTTACAAATGCTATGATTGAAAGTGGTGCCGTTTGTTTAGCTTATGAAACAGTAGAACTCCCTGACAGAAGTTTGCCTTTGCTTGTACCTATGAGTGAAGTTGCCGGCCGAATGAGTGTCCAGGAAGGAGCAAAATATCTTGAAAGACCAATGGGTGGGAAAGGTATCCTGCTCGGCGGGGTTCCGGGGGTAAGACCTGCAAAAGTATTGATCCTGGGAGGAGGTATTGTCGGTCTTAATGCGGCTAAAATGGCTGCTGGTCTTGGTGCCCATGTAACAATGATGGACATTTCGATCCCAAGGCTTAGATATCTTGACGACGTAATGCCGGAAAATGTTGATACGCTTTATTCCAGTGCATACAACATTAAAGAAGCTATAAAAGAAGCAGATCTTATTATAGGAGCCGTACTGGTACCAGGAGCAAAAGCACCAAGACTGATCACCAGAGAAATGTTGAAAAGCATGCAAGCGGGTACTGTTCTGGTAGATGTTGCGGTAGATCAGGGCGGATGTTTTGAAACTACAGTAGCCACCACTCATGCAGATCCAACATTCACAATCGATGATGTAATTCATTATTGTGTGGCTAACATGCCGGGTGCTGTTCCCCGTACTTCAACAATTGCACTTACAAATGCAACGTTACCTTACGCCGTG
>DJML01000071.1 GCA_002436505.1 Bacteroidetes bacterium UBA6491
GGTTGATCACCCACAAGGTGGTGGAGAAGGTAAATCGAAAGGTGGACAGGCACGTACACGTAAAGGTATACCTGCTCGTGGTCTGAAAACCAGAAATAAAAAGAAGAATTCCAACCGATTGATAATAGAAAGAAAACGTAGGAAATAATGGCTAGATCACTAAAAAAAGGACCATACATTGATCTGAAACTTGAAAAAAAGGTCAATGCATTGAACGAGTCAGGAAAGAAAACGGTTGTAAAGACCTGGTCAAGAAGATCAATGATCGCTCCTGATTTCGTAGGTCATACGATCGCAGTTCACAACGGGAACAAATTTATTCCGGTATATGTGACTGAAAATATGGTTGGTCATAAGTTGGGAGAATTTGCTCCGACCAGAACGTTTAAAGGGCACCAGAAGAAATAAGAAAAATGGAAGCTGTAGCAAAATTGAATAACTGTCCGATGTCACCACGTAAAATGAGACTTGTGGTGGATCAGATCCGTGGCGAGGAAATTGAAAAGGCTTTGAACATCCTTAAGTTCAATCAAAAGCCAATGTACGCTATGCACGTTGAAAAATTGCTTCGCTCTGCTATCGCGAACTGGGAGAATTCCAATGATACGCGTGTGGACGAAAACTCTGGCCTTTTTGTAAAAGAGGTGTTTGTTGGACAGGGCCGAACGTTGAAACGTTTGAGACCTGCACCGCAAGGAAGAGCACACAGAATTAGAAAAAGATCGAACCACATAACGCTGATCGTTGATTCAAAGAATGCAAAGGCGAATGAGGTGAAGTTTGAAGAAGTTGAAAACACTGAAGATAATTAAGAATGGGACAAAAAGCTAATCCGATAGGTCTGCGCTTAGGAATAATCAGAGGATGGGAATCCAACTGGTTCGGCGGAGACACTTTTGCTGAAAAACTGGCAGAAGATAATAAGATACGTGATTATATCAGCGCTCGTATCCCGAAAGGAAGTATATCAAAGATACTTATCGAACGTACGTTGAAACGAATCATTATCACCATTCATACAGCCCGTCCGGGAATTGTGATCGGAAAGGGAGGTTCAGAAGTGGATAAACTGAAAGAGGAGATCAAGAAACTGACGAAGAAAGATGTTCAGATTAACATCTTTGAAATTAAAAGACCTGAACTGGATGCAAAATTGGTGGGTGAATCGATCGCTCAACAGATCCAGGGAAGAGTTTCCTTCAAAAGAGCTGTGAAAATGGCCATTGCTTCAAGCATGAGAATGGGAGCTCAGGGGATTAAAATTGGTATCTCAGGTCGTTTGAACGGTGCTGAAATGGCGAGAACACAACAATACAAAGAAGGACGTATCCCATTGCATACCTTCAGAGCTGATGTTGATTATGCGCTGTCCGAAGCACAAACCGTTTATGGTAAGATCGGGATCAAAGTATGGATTTTCCGCGAAGAGGTATATGCCAAAAGGGATCTTTCTGTAAATATGGGGTTAGGAACCACAAAAAGACAGGAAAGAGGCGGAAGACGACCAGTAAATAAGAGAAGAAGAAAGTAGTTAACGATAAGTAAGAAGCAGAATGTTACTTCCAAAGAGAACGAAATTCAGGAAAAAACAGAAAGGGCGCGTTAAAGGCCTTGCAAACAGAGGACACCGGATAGAATTCGGAGACTTTGGTCTGAAATCCTTGGAACCGCACTGGATGACCTCACGCCAGATAGAGGCAGCACGTATCGCATTGAACCGATACATGAAGAGGGAAGGTAAAGTGTGGATCAGAATATTCCCTGATAAGCCAGTCACTAAAAAGCCGGCTGAAGTCAGGATGGGTAAAGGTAAAGGTTCACCTGAATATTGGGTAGCTGTTATTAAACCTGGAACAATTTTGTTTGAGGTGGAAGGAGTTCCATTGGAAACGGCTAAAGAGGCGATGCGCCTTGCTGCTCAAAAACTTCCGGTAACGACCAAATTCGTTGTTAAACCTGATTATAACGAGAATTAAGATGACATACGAAGAAATAAAAGACATGAATACGCAGGAACTTCACGCTAACTTAAAAGCGGAAAGGACCATGCTTCAGAAGATTGAGTTCAATCACGCCGTATCTCCAATTGAGAACCCGGGTAAGATTGCCGCTTCTAAAAAAGTGATCGCACGTTTGCTCACTGAAATAAATAAACGCCGTGTGTCAGCCGGAGCGACCGTTGAAGTAAAAGAGGCGACCGTTGAAGCTAAAGAGGCGTCTAATAAAGAAGATAAGTAGAAAAATGGAAAGGAACTCCAGAAAAGAAATAATTGGACTTGTTGTTAGCAACAAAATGGATAAGTCCATCNNCAGCGGAGCAAAAGAAGTTCTTTGTATCCGTGTGTTGGGTGGTACAGGCAGACGATATGCACATGTCGGTGACAAGATCATCGTCACAGTGAAAAATGCCATCCCTAATGGTGGCATTAAAAAAGGTGCTGTATCAAGAGCTGTTGTTGTAAGAGCAAGAAAGGAGATCAGACGTCCGGATGGCACACACATTCGATTTGATGACAACTCCTGTGTTCTTCTCAATGCAAATGATGAACCACGTGCTACCCGTATTTTCGGGCCAGTAGCTCGTGAGTTGAGAGATAAGAAATTTATGAAAATCGTGTCTTTGGCACCAGAGGTTTTGTAAAATGAACAAGAAGAATACACATAACATAAAAGTTCATGTCAAAAAAGGAGATACTGTAAAGGTTATTTCCGGTGACGACAAGAACAGAACTGGTGAGGTTCAGGAAGTGTTGCCTGCAAAAGGCACTGCTTTGGTTCAGGGGATTAATATGGTTACAAAGCATATGAAACCGGACGCTGAAAATCCAAACGGTTCAATTATTAAGAAAGAGGCCCCGATCCGCTTGTCAAAGTTGATGGTGGTAAGTGGAGGAGACGCATCCCGTATCGGAAGGAAATTGAACGATAACGGCAAGTTGCAACGATATTCAAAAAAATCAGGAGAGTTTATTAACTAAGAGTGATGGCACCAAGGTTAAAAGAAAAATACGACAATCAGATTGTCACAGCGTTAACAGAGAAGCACGGCTATAAGAATCCGATGGAGGTTCCTAAGTTGGAAAAAATATGCCTGAACCAGGGAGTTGGTGGAGGCGTAGCCGACAAGAAACTTGTGGATACAGCTGTAGCAGAAATGACGCTTATTGCCGGTCAGAAAGCGGTGATCACCTATTCTAAAAAGGCGATCTCTAACTTTAAACTTAGAGAGGAAATGCCTATTGGCTGTAAAGTGACACTGAGAGGCACAAAAATGTACGAATTCCTTGATCGTTTGATCGCTATTGCGCTTCCGCGTGTTAGAGATTTTCAGGGAATTAGTGCTAAAGGATTTGATGGCAGAGGAAACTACACCATGGGTGTTACCGAGCAGATCATTTTCCCGGAAATTGATATTGATAAAGTAAGCAAGATCAATGGTATGGATATCACCTTTGTCACCAGCGCAGAGAACGATGTTGAATGCCACAGTTTGCTTGAAGAGTTAGGATTACCATTTAATAATAATAAGAAATAATATGGCTAAGGAATCAATGAAAGCCAGGCAACGTAAACGAGAAAAACTCGTAGCACGTTATGCTGAAAAAAGAGCGCGACTGATCGCTGAAGGGAGTTACGATGAATTGCAGAAATTGCCTCGTAACGCTTCTCCGGTGCGCTTGAGAAACCGATGCAGTGTCACTGGCAGGCCAAGAGGTTATATGCGCCAGTTCGGACTTTGCAGAAACAAATTCCGCGAGTTGGCATCGGATGGTAAGATCCCTGGAGTAACTAAAGCAAGCTGGTAAATTAATTCGCAAAGAAAATGACGGATCCAATAGCAGATTACCTGACAAGACTCAGAAACGCAATTAAGGCTCACCACAGAATCGTGGAGATACCGGCGTCGAACGTAAAGAAGAACATTACTAAGGTTCTTTTTGAAAAGGGATATATCCTTAATTATAAGTTTGACGACAATGAAGGACCTCAGGGTTCTATTAAAATAGCGCTGAAATACCACCCGGTAACTAAAATACCGGCAATAAGAGAACTCAAAAGAGTGAGTAAGCCAGGATTGAGAAAGTATGTGGACGCTAATAGCCTGCCTCGTGTAATAAACGGACTGGGCATCGCTGTACTTTCAACATCAAAGGGTGTGATGACAGACAAGGAAGCAAGAAATGAAAACATTGGAGGCGAAGTACTTTGCTACGTTTCCTAATAAATTAAGAAAATGTCAAGAGTAGGAAATAACCCGATCAATCTTCCCGCTGGTGTAGAGGTAAACTTTACCGGTGAAAGCATTACCGTTAAAGGACCTAAAGGTGAGTTGACCCAGGAGATCAAAAAAGGCATTGAGGTCAATGTCGAAGAAGGTGTCCTGAATGTGTCTCGCCCATCAGAATCTAAAGAGCATAAGGCAATGCACGGTTTGTACCGCGCTTTGATCAATAATATGGTGACAGGTGTTACTGAAGGATTCAAAACGCAACAGGAACTTGTCGGTGTTGGTTATAAAGCAGAAGCTAACGGACAGATCCTTGAACTGAACCTTGGTTTCTCTCACAGCATCTTTATGGAAATCCCTAAAGAAGTAAAAGTGACCACGGAAACAGTAAAAGGTAAGAATCCTACAATTACCCTTGAAAGCCATGACAAGCAATTGATCGGTCAGGTTGCTGCCAAGATCAGGGCAATGCGTAAACCTGAGCCATTTAAGGGCAAGGGAATTCGATTTGTAGGTGAACAATTAAGAAGAAAAGCTGGTAAATCAGCTGCTAAATAATAGGAACTATGCCAACTAAAAAGGTATTAAGTAGACAAAAGGTTAAAAGAAGAGTCCGTAAAAATGTTTTCGGAACTCCTGAAAAACCACGGTTGTCAGTTTTTCGTAGCAATCGTCAGATCTATGGTCAACTTATTGATGACGTGAATGGACGTACTTTGCTCTCTGCTTCTTCTAAAGTAGAAGAAATTGAGAAAGCAAATATGCCAAAATCAGATCAGGCGAAAAAAGCCGGATCACTGTTGGGAGAAAAAGCTGTGGCTAATGGAATATCTGAAGTGGTCTTTGACCGTAACGGATATCTGTACCATGGTAGAGTGAAAAGTTTTGCTGAAGGCGCTAGAGAAGCCGGACTAAAGTTCTAAAAGAAAATGGCTACACAAACATTAAAAAGAATTAAAACTACCGACCTTGAACTCAAGGATACGCTGGTAGGTATACAAAGGGTTGCAAAGGTTACCAAAGGTGGTCGTACTTTCAGCTTTACAGCGATAGTTGTTGTCGGTGACGGAAATGGTATCGTAGGCCACGGCCTGGGTAAAGCAGGTGAAGTACCTGACGCTATTCAGAAAGGAATTGAGGACGCGAAAAAGAACCTTATTAAAGTTCCTGTGATCAACGGCACGATCCCTCACGAACAATACGGGAAATTTGGCGGAGGCCGTGTGTTCATCAAGCCTGCTTCACACGGTACCGGCGTAATCGCTGGTGGTGCAATGCGTGCAGTACTTGAAAGCGCAGGTGTACATGACGTACTGGCAAAATCAAAAGGATCATCGAACCCACATAACGTGGTGAAAGCAACGATAGATGCGCTTGCTAATCTTAGAGATCCATATACCGTTGCAGAACAAAGAGGTGTTAGCTTGAAAAAGGTATTTAACGGATAAGACAATGGGCAAGATCAGAGTTACAAAAATAAAAAGCAGTATCAACCGTCCTAAAGATCAAAAAGCAACTTTAGTGGCTCTTGGCCTGCGTAAAATGAACCAATCCAATGAATTCGAAGCAAATTCTGCGGTAAATGGTATGATCAATAAGGTGAAACATTTAGTAAAAGTAGAGGAGATCAAATAATGGACTTAAGTAACTTAAAACCTGCCGAAGGTTCAATAAAAAAAGCAAAGCGAATTGGTCGTGGACAGGGATCCGGAAGAGGTGGTACCTCTACACGCGGACACAAAGGTGCACAATCAAGATCCGGATATTCTCGTAAAGCAGGATTTGAAGGCGGACAAATGCCTATCCAGCGTCGTGTGCCTAAATTCGGTTTTAAAAACCCTAACAGGGTTGAATATGTAGGTATCAACCTTTCTCGTTTGCAGGAAATTGGAGATAAATTCAAGATCGATACTATTGATATCGAAGCTTTGAAAAAAGTGCGTATTATTGGTAAAAGAGATGTAGTTAAGATCCTTGGTAACGGCGAGGTTAAATCAAAATTAACTGTTACTGCTCACGCTTTCTCTGCAAAAGCAAAAGAAGGTATTGAAGCAGCAGGTGGTACCATTCAAACACTCTAATCTGGAATGAAGAAATTTATTGCGACCTTAAGGAACATTTTCAAGATCGAGGATCTTAGAAGCCGTATAATTAATACATTGGTGCTGCTTGTAGCTTACAGAATCGGTACTTTTATTGTTATACCAGGTGTGGATCCTGTATTACTGGAGGAGATCAACAGGGCTAACCCTGCAAGTGGTTTCCTCGGACTGATCGATACTTTCGCTGGTGGAGCTTTCGGACGTGCATCCATTTTTGCACTCGGGATCATGCCGTATATCTCAGCTTCGATCGTCGTTCAGTTGTTGACAGTAGCTGTTCCGGCCTTCCAGAAAATGCAAAAGGAAGGGGAAGATGGTCGCCAGAGAATTAACCAGATTACAAGATACTTAACCATTGCGATCACAGCTGTACAGGCTTTCGCTTTCATATTCAACTTTAAAAGTGGTGAGAGTGGAGC
>DJML01000047.1 GCA_002436505.1 Bacteroidetes bacterium UBA6491
ACATCTGATCCTGATTCCTTAAAAAGATAGATCGCAAAATATGTTCCTTCCGGGAATGGTTTGCCATCGCGTGTGTTGCCATCCCAGCACTCTCTTATATCATCTGACTCAAATACAAGTTCCCCCCAACGGTTGTAAAGAATGAAAGAATAATCATAGCAATCGTATTTCACACCTGAAATGGAATAACAATCATTTCTGCTATCGTCATTAGGTGTAAATATATTGGGTATGAAAAGTTCCGATAATCCGGCAAAGTCCAGATCTATCACCTTTGATACAGATGAAGGACAATTGGCCGTGGAATCAACATGAAGTGTGATCTTGTATGTTCCTGACCTTGTGTAAATGTGTTCAGTGGAATAATCAGTGGAATAGACTCCATCACCGAAATTCCAGAGATNNTATTCGAACCGGTCAGACCGGTTACAACTGGAAGAGTCCGTCACCTCAAAAGTGATCGTATAGGTGCCTTCTGAAGTGTATTCATAAGAGGAGATCATAGTATCGGTAAACCGGTTCCCGTCACCCATATCCCAGGTATTGTAACCTTTGACGCCAGAAGGTGTACTGAAATTTACTATTACTGGCGCACAACCAGAGCCGGGTTGCGGCAGAATATCCGCTGAAACAAAATTGTTCAGGTCTATTTCAACAGAGTCATGTGTTGTATCCGAACAATTATCATTGTATACAGTAAGTTCAATATTAAACGTACCGTTCTGAATGTAGTTAACACTGGGGTTCTCCTCGTCAAATTTCAGGATCTCAAGCCCTTCAAAATACCACTTTAATGATGTGTACTTTTCAGATTCATTTTGAACACTTACCAGTCCGTTACATCCAAGTGTATCAAAGATAAATCCTGCAACGGGACTTTCAAAAACCTGTAGAGGGACACTGAATGTATCGGCTATATTACATTTCGTCGAATCAATGATAGAAAGTGTCAGTAAATATGTACCGAAGGAATCATATAAATGACAAAGCGTGTCCTTGTTATGGATCGGGGCACTGCCGTCGCCCCAGTCCCAATACCAGTCAGGTGTTTTATCTCCCTGGTTTTCAACGCAAATGTTAAGCTCATCACAAGCATTGGTTGAACCCGGGTCAAATAACGCATGTATGGAATCTGCATGCACTATAGTTACAAAATTATAAAAGGTATCCATACAGTCGAGGTTGCCTACGATCAGTGTGACCTTATACTTCCCATCATCAGGATACAACCAGTATGGATTGACTGCACTTGAAGTATCGTCCGAACGGGTGGTGACCCCAAAATCCCAGGAATAGTACTGCGCTTTTGAACTTTTATCTTTGAAATATACCGTGTCGTGGCATACCCTGTCAGGATTAATGAAATTTGCCTGTGTTTCAAATTCGCAATTGTAAACATTGAACTGGTAATCTCTGATTACCTCGCTTAACAAAACGCCGTTGCGGTATTCTGATACTTTTATTCCAACCACGAATTGTCCGATCGACTCGGGTGTCACACGTAATTCACCTGAATTTACATCGATTGTGAGGCCAGATTTCGCACCCATCATTTGTGAAATGTTGTAAGGACTTCTGTAAATCACCTCACTGTAAGGTGGATTTGACGCCGGAACCGGCCTGGGATTAAACGGATCAGCTCCATCAAATGGAGACACAAGCGTGTATGCAAGTGAGTCGCCGTCAGGATCTATTGCAGAATGATCAAAGATCAGAGGGGCATTCGTACATAAAAAGTTTGGTGGCAACTTGGTGAAATAGGGACTGCTGTTCACACTTACAACTGTATCAGGAGGGATATACGCCCAATACGTCGCACCTGCATCCTGTGGATTCAGGAGATTTGTGATCGTGCCGTTCCTGCAGCACCGTTGAAACGCTATGATAATGCCCGATCTCCCAGGGTCGATGGACTTCTCGTACTCATAGATATACCGGTCAACACATGCATCTGAAGTGAATTTAACACAGTTGTAATGCAATTCCTCAATTCGAGTTGGATTCGATCTTTCGATCTCATCAAAATTTATCAGGGTATCTGTATCAGCGTCAAAATATGCGAAAACAGCATTAGAATCAAGTGCAATTGCCCCTGTAGAGCCATTGAAACAGTCTACAAAAAGAGTTAAACGAACAAGGTATTTATTAGTATCAAGGTATTTATAGGTTATTTCTCCTCCTGCAATATGTGTTGCATGACAAAACACCGGTGTTAAAATAAAACACCAGAAAAGCATTAGGATTCGCACCGGCAATATCATCACTGAGTAATAGATAGATAAAGATAGCGAATAGTTGCAGGACTTTTGTCAGATTTTCCCCCTTTACTGCACTTTCTGACCTGTTTCTGAAACTTTAAGGCTCTGTTTGTACCGTTCATATTCCAGGATCAGGGCTTCATAAAGCATCTCACTAACAAATTTGGCACCTTTGGTGCTAAAGTGTGTATAATCAAGATTAGCAAGAGGCGGGTCGTTCTGAACCCAACCCACCATTGAATTTTCACCACCCATGGCCTGGTAAAGATCCCAGAAAGCGCATTCGTTCTTCATTGCAGCATTTTTCATCGCATCCCTAATCAAAGGAATATTAGGATATGACATATACTGATCGCCTTTTTTACGGCTCATATCCGACGGACCGATCACCAAAATACTAAGATCAGGATTCGCTGCCTTAAGTGCTTTTAGCTGTGCATTGAACATTCGTTCAAAGAAGCCATAATTATTTCGGGGGTTGGGAATTACGTTGATCCCAAACTGCATAATGATCAGCTTAACATCCAGTTCCGATGCCATCAGGTTGAGCAACTTTCTGTCGATCAGTTCGAATCCTAGCCCTGACGATCCCCTCATCGGGAAATTATCTACGGCTATTCCGGAGTCTCCATCCAACGCTATTCCATAGATATAAGGGCTTACGCCTCCGTTAAATGACAATGTGATCTTCTTTTCGACACTCCCGGATAATTTGACCACCTCAACCGGCAATGACTCGCGAAGAATTACTGACTTTCTTTTTCCATCTACTGAAACAGTGGCCAATACCGGCTCTTCAGCAGCATATATCAGGCGGGATTGCTTGATCGTCCTTACCCTGGGGTATGATCTGGTGGCATTTCTGTACGACAACCAACTTTCGGCTACTTCTTTGGTCTCGTATATTGGCACGATCACCGTATCCATTACAAATACCGCTGAATCGACATGCAAAACCACGGAATCATTCTCGGTCCTCAATGTATCTACGTGGTAGATCTTACTTATGACAGTATCTTCTCCGATCTTCTCCTGAAAACTTCCTTCGAAACGATAGGTTGAACCACCGATCCCGTAATACTTGTTATCCAGCTTTTTACGATTACCGTAGATCGCATATTTAGTCCAGTCTCTACTCTCGGCCTGACGAATGGATATCCTTGATCGAGAAACGTCAATAGGCAAAACGATGCCTGGGCCATATCCGCCGAAACGAAGTTGAAGCCTGTTTCTCAGATAGTCACTGATCCGGTCACCTTCGAGCTGAGAATCCCCGTAATGCAATATTCGGATAAGCTTTCCCGTCTGCTCAGTGTAGCTTAGAGCTTTAAAAAAAGAGGTCAAAGCACTTATGTCTCCATCTTTAAAAATTATCCTGCGGTGGGCAGGTAATCTTTTTTCAAGCATTTCAAGGCTGTCATTCGCGATCATGGATTGTTCCGAATTGCTGTCGACAACGGAAACATCGGCAAGAACAGAGTCGGGATGAATAAATTGAACGGTATCAGGGTGAGTGAGTTGATAGGGAGAAACAAATTTCAGATCTATTCCCAGAATATTTCTTTCCCCTTTGGGAAAAAGGATAACTGCCAGCCCCAGCATAAGATTGAGGAGCACAAGCGCCAGCAAAATATAACCCGGTTTTACAGGTTTATCTGATTCATTTATTTCAGATGGATTTCGCACTAATCCTTTCTTATTATCTCATCAAGCTGAGATCGGCTATACGTATTGTATTTTGAGTAGGTCTGGTATTTAGAGGCTGGTACATAGATCTTTAAATTCTGGTTGACATTGATCCTGTCGCCGGACAACCCGTTCCAACTTCTGACCTTACTCACCCCAACATCATAGATGTCGGCGATCCTTCCTAGATAATCCCCTGACCTAACGGTATAATAGAGCAATTTGGTGCCATCGCCATTCGATGCAGTTGTTGTTGCAGGTGTACTTACCTCCTTTACCTCATTTCTTGTTTGATGATCTTCAGATCTTGACGGATCCACTTCCCCTTCAAGTTGCTCCTGAACAGGAAATTTATACACTGAATCACCTAATTCCCGGAACCTTTCAAGGCATTTTTCTGGGATCAGGATGCTATAGGTCCTGGAAGCATTGGGTATTACATCTTTTTTAAAGATCGGATTGAGTTCTTTTAAGGTGCCATGTTCGGAATCAATAGCTTTGGCGACCTGATACAAACTGGACCATTTTATGATCTCTACTGAGGTAACGGAATCCTGCCTGTAATCAACGGGGTTCAGCTTATGGTCTTTATAAAAATTATAGATATAAGCACCTGCAATGAACGATGGGATTGCTTTGCGATAGGCTTCCGGGAGATGTTCCTGGAATTTCCAGTAATCTTTTGTGCCACCTGATAGACGAATGGCTTTGTTAACTTCAACCTCACCCATTGTAAAAGCGGCAAGGCTCACATACCAATCCCCATATTCTTTATAAAGATCTCTGAGGTACCGGGAAGCAGCTGAAGTTGAAACGCGAAAATCTCTCCTCATGTCAACAAATGAAGATATATATACCCCATATTTTTTTGCATCTATGTAGCGCATTTGCCAAAATCCTGATCCCCCATCATCCGATATTTTCTCATGATCGAACATGGACCATCCCAAAGCAGCATAAGCAAGCTCTTCAGGAAGTCCGTAAGCTTTCAGGGTGTCCTTTATTTCAGGTAGAAAGTGTTTTGCCCTTCCTAGAGCTGTTTCCCATTGCTTCTTTTTCTCCTTTAATTCTTTTTCAATATACGCATTGGCTATGGGATGACCGCTGAATTTGATCTTAGATTTGATCTTAGATAATCTCGTATCAATAGTGGATGTTTGCGCAAAAGCCGGTGTCAGACTGGCGCATAAAACGATTAATATAAGTATCCTATTCCACTTCATTGGTCATTGTTTGTTTCACTTTGTTCGCAATTGCAAGTAATTCAGCCTCTTTGAAGTCTCCTGCGATCAGCTGAACACCAAAAGGCATCCCGTTGCTATGCACCCCTGTGGGTACCGAGATTGCGGGCAAACCGGCCAAAGGAGCCTGAACCGTAAAAATATCTGCAAGATACATTGCGATTGGGTCTTCCGTTTTTGCCCCAAGCTCAAAAGCCGTCGTTGGTGTGGTTGGCAACAGGATAAAATCAAAATCCTTCAGGATCGCTATTGATTTATCCCGGACAACCCTCCTCACCTTTTGTGCCTGCGTGTAATAAGCTTCGTAATGATCGGCAGTAAGCACGAAAGTACCTGTCATGATCCTTCTTTTCACCTCTTCTCCAAAGCCTTCGGAACGAGATTTGACAAAAGTTGAGTTCAGATCGAATGCCTCTTCACTCCGGTGACCGTACATCAGTCCGCTATAACGCGAAAGATTGGATGAAGCCTCGGCCGTTGTTAGGACATAATAACAAGGAACCATATAGTCAAGGAACGGAAAAGAAACCGTTTCAATTGTATGCCCATCAGATTCAAGCCTGCGGCTCAATTCCAGAACATGTTCCTTTATTTCCGGATCTATGCCCTCGTTGTCAAGGCAATCACTGATAACCGCTATTCGAAGAGGTCTGTTTATATTTAATTTGTTGGCAAAATCATCTACTGGTTTATCTGAACAGGTAGCATCTCTGCCGTCATCTCCTGAAATAACTTCAAGAATGAGCGCCATATCCTCTATGTTATTGGTTATCGGGCCGATCTGGTCAAAAGATGATGCATAGGCCAGTAAACCCCAGCGAGATACCCTTCCATATGTTGGTTTGAGCCCAAATGTACCGGTAAACGATGCGGGTTGCCGGATGGATCCTCCTGTATCAGAACCCAGGGCGGCCATACACAAACCTGCCTGAACCGCAACTGCAGATCCTCCGGAGGAACCTCCTGGAACTTTGCTGTTATCAGCATAATTCAGCACCGGGCCATACGCACTGTTCTCATTTGAAGCACCCATGGCAAATTCATCGCAGTTAAGTCTGCCGATAATGATTGCATCCTCTGCTAATAGTCTTTCTGTGACCGTCGCGTTATAGACACTTTCAAATCCTTTAAGGATCTTAGATGATGCGGAGACCTTATGGCCCTTAAAGGAAATATTGTCTTTAAGCCCAATGACCAAACCTGCCAGCTTACCGGCCTGCCCATCTCTGATCTTTTGGGTAATAGCAGAAGCACGTTCAAGTGCCTCTTTGTCGTATGTTTCCAGGAACGCGTTTAGGTGTCTGTTTTGGTCGATGCGTGAGAGATATTCACGTACGACCGACATGCAGTCGGTCTCCCCTGCCGCGATCTTGGACTGAAGGGTGCCTAGGGAAACTCTTTCCAATTTTACTTTTTCTCAGTAGTTGGATTAGACTTGTCTTCATTTATGCCATCATTGATGTGCTTCTTCACATCGCTCTTGGCACTGTTGAACTCCCTTATTCCCTGGCCAAGACCTCTCATAAGCTCAGGAATCTTTTTTCCTCCAAATAAGAGCAGGATCGCCAGAATGATGATAATCCATTCTTGCATCCCTAAAAACAGCATGATCGTTAGTGCATTCATAACCGTATAATTTGTGCACAAAGGTAATGATTTATGAATAGACCAACATGGTCAAAACCATCCTAAAAATATTAACTTCGTCTGCAAAATTTACTAAAATGGTAAGAAGACCCTTTAATCTGCATGAATGGATAGAAGAACACCGCGCTGAGCTCAAGCCACCGGTGGCAAATCGTAATTTATACAAAGATGCCGGAGATTATATCGTAATGATCGTAGGTGGCCCAAATGCCCGAAAAGACTACCATTACAATGAAACGGAAGAATTGTTCTACCAACTGGAAGGAGATATTAATGTTCGGATACAGGAAAATGGCAAGGCTGTTGACATTGCCATAGAAGAAGGTGATATGTTTCTTCTACCTGCCAGAGTGCCACATTCCCCTATGCGAAGCGATGGGTCTGTTGGACTCGTAGTTGAACTTAAAAGATCTGCAGAAGACAAGGACGGTTTATTGTGGTTCTGTGACAATTGTAACAACAAATTGTATGAGACCTACTTTAAACTGAACAATATTGAAGAGGATTTTCAGCCTAGATTTAAAGAATTTTATGGTTCCGAAGAGTTAAGAACTTGTTCAAATTGCGGCCATGTAATGGAAACTGACCCTCGATTTGTCTAGTTTATGAACAAAGCCAGAAGATTAGATATTCACGCCCACATCATGCCTCCTTCATGGCCTGATCTTTTTGAAAAATATGGTTATAAAGGTTTCATTCAGCTTGCTGATGAACCCGGGACCGATGCAAAACGTATGATGCGAGATGACGGCGTGTTCTTTCGAAGGGTGGAAAGAAACTGCTATGATCCCTTAGCTATAATTGAAGACATGGATCTGAATGGCGTCGAAAGAATGACGTTATGCAACATCCCTGTACTGTTTTATTACTGGGCTAAACCAAAGCATACACACGAATGGTCACAGTTCATGAATGACTTTCTCACCAAAGTTCAGGAAGATCATTCTGAAAGGCTTATTAGCTTAGGCACATTGCCAATGCAGGACGTTGCACTGGCGATCACTGAACTTGAAAGATGTAAATCGCTGGGACTTAGAGGTGTTGAGATCGGTTCGCATATTGAGGATAAAAACCTGGATCACGAGACCTTTTATCCTTTCTGGGAGGCTGCTCAGGATCTTGAAATGGCCATTTTTGTTCATCCTTGGGAGATGATGGGTCAGGATGACATGAAGAAATACTGGCTTCCCTGGCTGGTAGGCATGCCGGCAGAAACAACAAGAGCGATCTGTTCTATGATGTTTGGGGGTATATTCGACAAATACCCCAAACTTAAGGTCATGTTCGCTCATGGCGGAGGTTCTTTCGCTTATACTTTGGGCAGAATATCACACGGCTGGCATTGCAGGCCGGACCTTGTCAATATTAACGATGTCAGCGACCCTTATGATTACCGTGGAAAGTTCTGGGTAGATGGAATTACCCATGACAAGGATGCGCTACGATACCTTTTAAAGGTTATGGGTGAAGATAAGGTCGCATATGGCACGGATTATCCGTTTCCATTGGGTGACCTGCAACATGGTCAGTTCATTGACGAAATGGACGACCTTTCGACAGAGACCAAAAGCAAGATCCTCTGGAAAAATGCTGAAGATTTTCTTGGCATCGGATAACCGTCAAAGAAAAACCTCCGTTAACTGGCCACTGCCAATCCAGATAATTAAAATAATTAGGTAGGTTCGATATTTCATGTTCAAATGATTTAAATGGCTGAATATACCATGCAAGATATGGTATGAAAGTTGAAGATTTCGTACCCGGCAGTTGAATATCGCTATGGGGTTTAATGCTGGTTTTTCACTATATATTTCATGAATCGCTCTCTAGTTTGGTGTATATCAAGCTATCTATGTACTTTCCTTTGAATTTGTGATTTTCACGAAATCTTGCCTCTAATTTAAACCCGTTCCTTTCTAGCAATTTTCGTGATCCTTCATTGTCATCACTGATATTCGCAAAAACTGAATGTAACTTAAGACGGTTAAAAGCATAGTCCAGTATCTCTGGAAACAGAAGGGTCATTATTCCCTTGCGCTGATGCTCCTCTAAAAGGGCATATCCGAGTTCTGCTCTGCAATTAATATCGTCGATTCTCCAAAATCCAGCATGGCCGATCTTCTGCCTGGTTTGGCTATTAGAGATCACCCATGCCATTCCATTTTTATTCCTCATTTTCTCGATCATTCCTTCGATCAGAAGCCTTGCCTCATTCGGCCCTGAGATGGGCTCCTTTCCCATAAAATAGGTAATAGACGGGTCTTTATTTGCGAGATAGATTATGTCCACGTCATCTTCACAATACGGTGTAAGCAGCCATTTTCCGGCCATTAATATGACCTCCTCAGATATCTGATCCTTGTCAATTTGAACATTCATTACAATACAGGTTCCGTTCTGTGCAAGCAAATATCATTCAATATCAGTACATTCGCTGAAATGAAACGGTATTTACAATACTTAATGCTGTTCTGCTACATGCTATTTCTTGTGCATAGCATGGTGCCGCACTGTCATGCGGAGTGCAATGATGATGCTTCTGACCATTGTCCTAAAAATCAACATCTTGAAGAATCTACGTTGATAGATGTACTTTCCTCTTTTCTTTCTAACGGGGCTCATCCTGATCTGGCTGAAAATGACATCTGCCAGATCCAGCCAGCTTTCAACAAATTAGACGTTAGTAGCGTAAAAAAATTACCGGTCTTTGGTTCAATCAATGATCACGGTCCGTCATCTATTCATTTAAACATTGTCAGCTTATTTGGCTATACAAATTACATCAATCACAATTCAGTAATTTTTTCTACTGGAAGACCTGACCGTGGGCCTCCTTCAATGTCTTGATTTTCAACGATATTGAGTGTTTTAATTTGTTTTTTCATTTGTATACATAATTCATGATTGAGAAGATCATTCATTATTCTATCCGCAATAAGCTGGTTACAGCTATTCTGGTATTTATTCTGATTGCCTTTGGCGCTTATTCGCTGAGCAACCTGCCCATTGATGCTGTCCCGGATATTACAACAAACCAGGTGCAGGTAATGACACAGTCTCCTTCACTCGCGACACAGGAAGTAGAGCAGTACATTACTATTCCTATTGAACTTACTTTGGCTCATCTGCCTGATATTGTGGAGATTCGATCAACCTCAAGATTTGGTTTATCGGTAGTTACTGTTGTATTTGAAGAAGGAGTAGATATATACCTGGCAAGGCAGCTGATCTCAGAACAGTTGAAACTTGCCGAGAAAGATATTCCAGAAGAATTTGGGATACCGGAACTTGGTCCGATCACCACAGGTCTTGGTGAAATCTACCAGTATATTTTGCATGTTGAGGAAGGGTATGAGGACAAGTACACGGATACTGACCTGAGAACTTTCAATGACTGGATCGTTAAAAGACAACTGGTCGGTATCAAAGGAGTAATCGAAGTTAGCAGCTGGGGCGGACACCTGAAACAATATGAGGTAAGTGTTGATCCACAAAGGCTAAAAAGTCTTGATGTGTCTTTGTCGGAAGTGTACACTGCCGTGGAGAAGAACAATGAAAACACTGGCGGCAGCTACATTGAGAAACGTTTTAACACGTACTTTATCCGTGGTCAGGGCATGGTAAAAAACTTTGAGGACATTGAAAACATAATAATTAAACATGTTGGCACTGTTCCCGTTCGTGTTGGTGACGTTGCAACCGTAGGAATAGGAAGCGCTCCAAGATATGGGGCCATTACGTGGAATGCTAAAGGTGAAGTCGTTGGTGGTCAGGTAATGATGCTTAAAGGAGAAAATTCTTATGCTGTTGTAAATAGCGTTAAAGGACGTATAGAATCAATAAATAAAACATTGCCAGAGGGTGTAGTGTTAGAACCGTTCAATGATCGGTCTGAACTCATCAACAGGGCCATCAATACGGTAAAGACAAACCTGATTGAAGGGGGACTTATCGTTATTTTCATTCTTGTCCTTCTGCTTGGGGACCTAAGAGGAGGGCTTATTGTAGCTTCAGTCATTCCTTTGGCTATGCTCTTTGCGGTGGGGATGATGCGAATCTTCGGTGTATCAGCAAATCTTATGTCACTGGGTGCTATTGATTTCGGTTTGATCGTTGATGGATCAGTGATTGTAGTTGAGGCCATTGTGCACCGTCTGAACAAAGAGTTCCGAGGGGAGTACCTTGACCAGAGCCGCATGGATAAAGAAGTAGAGAAAGCTTCCGGGCGCATTCGAAAATCTGCTGCCTTTGGCGAGATCATCATTCTGATCGTGTATCTGCCTATTTTGGCATTGACCGGCATTGAAGGTAAAATGTTTGGCCCGATGGCAAAGACGGTATCGTTTGCTATAATAGGTGCCCTGATACTTTCAATGACCTATGTTCCAATGATGTCAACCTTGTTTTTAAAGAAACGCATCACATCAAAAAGGACCATTTCTGATCGCATTATTTCCAAATTGCAATCGTGGTATGAACCTGTGTTAAGGAGGGTACTAAAGCACCGGATCAAAGCAATTGTCGCTTCTGTCATTTTATTTGGTGGCAGTATAATGGTATATAATAACCTGGGGGGTGAATTCATCCCTACCCTGGAAGAAGGCGATTTTGCCTTACACCAGATCTTACCCCCAGGAAGTTCACTGGAACAATCAATTGAGGTATCAAAAAAGCTTCAAAAGATCTTACTGGAAGAGTTTCCTGAAGTAGAAATGGTTGTCAGTAAAATAGGCACATCTGAAGTCCCTACAGACCCTATGCCAATGGAAGTCGGGGACATTATGGTAAAAATGAAGCCAAGAGAAGAGTGGGTCACTGCAAAGGACAGGGAATCGATGTTTAAGGTTATGGAGGAAAAACTATCCCAGGTCCCAGGCGTCGGATACGAATTCACCCAACCTATTCAGATGCGTTTCAATGAATTGATCGCAGGAGTACGTGAAGATATAGCGATCAAGATCTATGGCGAAGATCCGAATATACTTTATGAAAAAGGAGTGCAAACCGCAGCTTTGATAAATGGCATCAAAGGGGTACGGGATGTTAGGATTGAACAATTAACGGGCCTTCCTCAGATCCTTATAGACTATGATCGTGTTCAACTTGCCAAATACAATCTGAATGTATCAGACATTAACCTTGTGGTACGTATGGCATTTTCAGGAGAAAAGACAGGCGTCGTCTTTGAAAATGAAAGACGTTTTGATCTGGTGGTAAGACTTGACAAAGAGGACCGGCAATCCATTGAGAGCGTGCGGGAACTCTTTATCCCTCTGCCAGATGGCAACCAGGTCCGTCTTGATCAGGTAGCAAATATCAGCTTCGAAGATGGCCCTGCCCAGATATCCAGAGATAATGCTCAAAGGAGAATTGTTGTTGGTGTAAACAGCGAAGGAGGAGATATGGAAGGTACCGTTAAAGAAATACAAGCATCCCTCGACAAAAACCTTGACCTTCCCTCGGGGTACTATGTCGGCTTTGGAGGTCAGTTTGAAAACCTGATTGCCGCAAGAAACCGTCTTGCTATTGCAGTACCTGCAGCACTGTTACTCATATTGATACTGCTGTTCTTTACCTTCAATTCTGTCAAACAATCTATAATGATCTTTACGGCGATTCCTCTCGCGGCGATTGGAGGCGTCCTGTCCTTGTGGATCAGAGATCTGCCTTTTAGCATCTCGGCAGGGGTGGGATTCATCGCTCTTTTTGGTGTTGCAGTGCTAAACGGGATCGTTCTGATCTCTAGTTTTAATAATTTAAAAGAAGATGGTGTAACAGATATCCGGAAACGCATACTCGTCGGGACAAAGGTTCGGATGAGACCGGTAATTATGACCGCTTCGGTTGCAGCTCTTGGTTTTCTGCCTATGGCACTCTCCAATTCAGCAGGTGCAGAGGTACAAAGACCTTTGGCAACGGTAGTTATTGGGGGTTTGATCTCAGCAACATTACTTACGCTTTTGATCCTGCCGGCATTGTATTCTCTTGTAGAAGAATTTTCTGAAAAAAGAATTAAAAATGAAATTGAATAGAAATATTAATATAACTAAAGTAATGATCGGGGTTGTGATCCTGCTCGCAGCCTGTTCTGTTCCAAAAGACGAACATCAAGAATCGGACCATCATGACGAATCTGGTCATCATGAGCATCACGATGAAAATTTAGTAAACCTTTCAAGCGATCAAATGGATTTAATGGGTGTAGCGATTGCCAACCCGGAATCCATGAGTCTTGAAAATACCGTGCAATCCAGCGGACGTCTTGAAGTGCCGCCTGGAAAACGGGCGATTGTCGGAAGTATTACTGACGGACGTATTTCAGAAATTCGGGTCATGCAAGGAGACCAGGTAAAAAAGGGCCAGGTAATTGCAAGGATTGAGCACCCTGATATCATCGAATTACAAGAGCAGTATCTTGTTTCTAACAGCAGGCTGGCATTTATCCGTTCTCAATACAACCGCAATAAACTTTTACTTGAAGAAGAAGCTATCTCTGAATTTGAATTTCAGGATATCGAAACGCAGTTGAAAACTGAAGAAGCTATTAATGAAGCTTTTAAAGCTAAATTTAAATTGATGAATATCGATTTAAGGGAAGTAGAAAACGGACGTCTGATTTCAAGTGTTGCCATTGTTTCACCGATCAGTGGATTTATCCACCTTATCCTTACTCAGCTTGGAAGTTATGTAAGCTCAGAAATGCCATTGTTCAACATTGTTGATATTGACCACATCCATATGGATCTTTCTGTTTATGAAAGGGATATCCATAAAGTAAAACAAGGAAACCTAGTTGCATTTACATTGGTTGACCAGCCGGAAAGAATCTATAAAGGGAACATTTTCGCAGTCGGAAGAAATTTTGAGGATGGCCCCAGAACCCTCACCGTTCATGCGGAAATAAATAATAAGGACGGCAATTTACTGCCGGGCATGTATATCAATGCCCGTATAATAACAGACAGTACTTCCGGTTTGTGCATACCGAACGATGGACTCATCGCAACTGACGGCAAAAAGTACATTTTTAAAGTCAAATCAAGAGTTAAGTCAGATTTTGTGTTTGAAAGGGTTGAGGTGATAACTGGGACCTCTGACCTGGGATTCACTGTGATCACAGGAAAAGACGAATTGATAAAACCAAATGATATGCTGGTTGTGTCCGGTGCATACTTTCTCGCATCTGAAATGGCCAAAGGAGAGCTGGAACATCACCATTAAGGTCGATAATAAAAAAACCCGGATCATTGACCCGGGTTTGAATTTTATTATTTACGAATGAATTTTATTTGCTGATTTGGACCTTTTGGGTTGACTTGATCGCACCAGATTCAAATTCAACCAGATACATTCCATTTTCAAGATCCTCTACAGATACCTGTCCGTGACCAAATCCATCCAGAATTTCCGTCTTGACAAGCCTGCCTTCTATACTGTAAATGTTAACAGTTGTCGCTACGTTACCAGCAGCAGTTAATTGCCATTCAAGGTTAATTACATCCGCAGCAGGGTTAGGGTAAACCGTAAATATTTCTGAAAGGGTTACTTCTCCAACACTTACACCCCAACCTTGTGGGTTGTACCATACCATGTCTTTCTCCTTCAGATTGTTTGCATTGCCTGGAGCAACTTCTGCCGCTATTGCATTCGTTCTGTTCAATATAGAACTGGCGGCGACCATTTTAACGTTTATCGAATTTGGATAATAGTATGGGAAGACAAAGGCCCTTCTGAAGTGAACCGTATCACCTGTTCTCAAAATCTTGTCGTTAACGTCAAGATAAAATGAGTTGTTTGACGGTGCAATAAATATGTTCTGCCCCTGAGCGTTTCGAACGGCTAACTGTACAAGTATAGTATCGCCAACAATACAGGAGTCAGGTCCTAAATTCTTTAACACCAAGGTAAAATCAACTGCTGTTCCCTGCGAGGTATTAGAGTTGAGCTCAGATGGTTCCAGGATCTGATCCACTGACCAATCTACGTTTCGCTGTGCATTTGCAACTGCAAGTCCAGCGAAAATAAATGCGAGTAATGTGTAAATTTTTTTCATGAATAAATACTTCTTTAGTACGAACTTAAGTTAATCCGACGAAATTTAAGTCGAATTGCTGTCATTTAATCACAGCACAATAAACGCAAACATCTGGATTTTTTCTCTGCATCTTATTGATTATCTGATATATATATAATAATTATTTTTAAAAAAATTATTTTACAGGATCAATTCCTAACAATCATTAACCGCGAAATTGAACTCTCTCCGGATCCTGAAATGAGTTGAACAAAATATACACCTGAACTCCATTCTGCAACTGACAACTCATACATCTTGGATCTCATCAGATCATCGATCATAACACTGCCATCAGAAGAAATAATCCTTATTCCAGTTGTTTCTCCTGTGGATTCAATATATAATATATCGGAAGCCGGGTTAGGGTAAACAAGACCAAAACTCCTGAACGTCTCCTCCTTGATGTTCAATACATTCAAAAGATGAATTTGCCTGCCAGAATAAATGAAATTCAAAGTGTCATAATCTGAGGTGAACATATTCACTGGAATTCTGTCATTCGTTCTGTTCTCGAATCCCCATTCATCAATGAAAACCGCATAGTTTCCATACGGAACATTGTTAAATGTGAATCTGCCGTTCACTGTAGTATCAATGGCAAACGGTTTCTCAGAAGCATCATCCACCAGAATCACTTCCAATCCATCAATAAGTAGGTCTGTAACACTATCTTTAACCAGGCCTGAAACCTTTCCGGGTCCCGGTTGAGGTCTGGTCTGCAGGATCACCTGTTGCACAATCACATCCCCAGGGCCTATGTTCACTAATTTTGATCGATTGATATCCACTCCTTTCGGAGAGTACCCTTTAAATTCTTCATTGTCAGTCAAACCTCTCACCACCACAGAGTCGGGACACCCTGTTCTAAAACTATAATCTCCGTTCTTATCCGTCGTTAGTTCGTCAATGACCTCCACCTTGTCATTATTGATCCTGACCAACTGTACCTTCTGATCTTTTAAAGGTGTTAAACTGTTATTCAGGACTTTACCGAAGATCTGTCCTGCACCGGAATATTTGATTGTAAAAGTCCCTGATCGCTGGCATTTAACTCCTAATGTCGTATCAACGACCACATAATCAGTTCTTCCTTCATTCAGATAGGAAAGAACCAGGTAATTGGTATCAACGACCGTTGTATCGGGTAAGTTCCATACTACTGAGTCAGCGGAGGTCAGATCAAGGTGTATCGTGTCACCGTAACACAATTGTGCAGATTGTAATTTAAGATACGGCAATGGCGATTTCTTGACAAGGGACATAGAATCTTTTGTCCAGCAACCCTTATCGTTAATTACCTGTACCCAGTATATGCCAGATTTATTTGTCGTAAGTTCTTTTCCTGTGCTGCTGTCCGACCAGATGAACTTTTTATCATCGTGTTCAGGAGCTACCGTAAGAACAAGATTGCTGTAGTCACATATGACCCTGTCGTCACCAAGGTTGACATTCGAAGGTTTTGAGTGCTCTTCAATACTAATTGTATCTCTGAAGACACATCCATTCCTGTCAACAATTTCGCAGGAAAATGATCCGTCAGCGTAAACAGGCACTTCATCCGAAGTATCCCCGCTGTTCCATAAAATACTATAACCGGCGATTCTAATGCCTGGATTAAGTACCAAAGTGTCACCAGTGCATAAAGTGTCCCTGCTTTGCACAAATCCATTTGAAATTAACGGATGATGCAAAACGGTTGCTGAATCCTGATCCATGCATTTACCTGCCTTGATGATCCGGAGATGCACCGTTGACTGTGTATCGACCTTATACTGTTTAACTCCTTTAACCCCGTTCCAGTAATAGGATAATCTGAGTCCTGAATTGACAGGAGCGGTGAGTATGGTCGGATAATCAGGGCACACTTCAATGGTGTCAGGTAGTGCGGCATTCGGAGAAGTCACATGAACTAAAATTGTTGTATCAGTGGCCGTGCAATTACCATCGGTCACTTTATAGAAATACTTACCTTTGGTTGCCACGTTGATCTTGTCAGTGGTATCCCCTGTGTTCCAAAGAATATCAACACCAACCACACCTGGCTGCAATGAACTGATAAGCACTGAATCGCCATCACAGGAAACTGTCGTATCGCTTAGAATACTGGTCTTTATTGGAATGAAATGATATAGGCCTGTCACTGTATCAGCAAACACACAGGATGAAGTTGCGGTCACTTTAACCCAGTACTGGCTTTTATTGTCCGGCAAAGTAAATCTTTTAAGGCTGCCAGTATTCCATTCGATGTTCTGGTAAACGCCGCCTTCCCTGATGTTTGCAAATAAGGTGTCGTTCAAACATACCGAGTCCTTATCGGATACTGATATTGTTGGGATCGGAGTTGGGTCAAGGAGTATTGAATCGGAAAAATAGCATCCTGAATCTGTACGGGTGTATATGCGATACATTCCTCCATCAAGGACATTGATTGTTTGGGTCGTATCCCCTGTAGTCCAGTGAAAAGGTCTTGTTACCGGGTCGAGTCTGGTGCTTAATGTGTGGTATTTTTTATTGCAGGACAGACGGATGGCATTAGAGGTGTCCAGCTTTTGAAATCCATAGATATATAGCATCCTTTTCTGCTCGGTCACACATCCAAGTTCATCTGTGATCCGAAGGGAAACATCAATATAACCTGTTGTTGAGGAATGTATTGCAAGAGGGAAATAAACCAACGTATCTGTAAAGGACTGATTCCACGACAACTTGAAACTTTGGTGTCCCAGAGAGTCAATGACAGCAAATAGAGAGTCTATCGGTGCACAGATCGTACCATATGATTCTGTAATTTTAAAATTGAAAGCTCCTTCAACATGGATCGTATCGTAGATCAAAGTTGAACAACCAGACTGGTTTGTAGCATATACCCTTATAACAAAATCCCCATTCCCTCTAAATTGAACGGTATCCAATGGAAATGCCGTTGTTATCGTTCCGCTGCGGGAAAAATGCACATTTTGAGCCAGATTTCCGTTACTGTCAAGCACTGAAACGGTATAATATGTTTGCGAAGAACCTGTGTCTGAAACTTCAAATGCATATCGATTGCAACCAAGAGAGTCCATTGACAAGACAGGCAGCGGCGGGGCCTTGACCAGTACACCATACATCAAAGAATTAACGCTCCCGACGGGGCAGTGATTATCATTGACCTCAACCCGGAAATAAAAAGGCAACGTACTGACGTCTTTCAATGCTGGCTTCCATTTGAACCAGGCACTTTTTAATCTTGCTGATGAATCCTTGATTTCAAAACTCGCTTCAGGAATGGCATTATCCCAGGTAACACTCAAGGTGTCTGATATTCCGGATACCTGATTGTCATCCGAAGTGATCAAAAATTCAATATCTGACCCGGCACAGGTAGAATAAAAATATGGTCCATTTAATTCCGGGGCGCTGTTAGTAGAATCCTCAAGCACCATAGTGATCATTTGAACATTTGTACTTCCGGCTACCACTACATTATTTGAAGAATCCTTTCTGAGGTCACGAACAAAATATTCCCAGGCGACCTTGTCCTCAGATCCGTTAGTAGTGAATACCATCTGACCGGTTTCAGCATCAAGGTACATTCCGGGCGATGCGACCTGAAAAAAACGATAGCATGGACTGGTTCCGCCTCCCAGTGGTTGCACTTTGTAATCAAGTGAATCCCGGTCGGTCACATCTGAATAACCTATGGCATAATACTGTCGGGAATTTAAAAGAGTAGTAAACAACGGGGGCGTATAAAGTCCTCCGGTATTGCTGTTTTCTCCCAGGCTTCTGTCCAGAAAGGCAGATAATCTGAACTGAACTACCGAACAGTTAGAAGGTTGATAGAAGGTGTCCTGTGAGTGGATCAATGCACAGGTAAAATTGATCTTATCTGATGAACTATAAGGACTTGCATCCAGGTCGATGGTCGCTGAATATAGTCTGAATTTATATAGAAATTTGTTAGAACCAGAACAGGAAAACGTATCAGAACAATAAGGATTTGCCATGCCTGAATCCTTTATCTGAAGGTAAACACTGTCACTAAATGATGATGATGACACGTTTAATACTAACGAATCACCGGAAGGACGCTGATTGCAGGGATAGTAATACTTTACATATACTGAATAAGTCCCTGCTGAATCATTTTTATAGCCTATAGCTGCGCCGGTAATGGATTGACCTGCTGCATTCAACAGACCAATTAATAAGAAAATTGCCAATAAGGCATTCCTTTTAAAATGTACTCTTTTGAAAGACCTGTCAGATATCCGCCTCATAGTTCGTGGTCCTTTAAATACGACAGGGTCACTAAACCATTATTTAGTGACCCTGTATTTGGTATTTCAAAACGTATTCTACAAACTTTTACAAGGCTTTCTATGAACATAGACGGCCCATCTATCCAATCCGTTGCATCTGTTTTTATTTTTTTCATATTATCTCCTCCTCCTCAAAATAAGTAATTAAATGCATCCTTAGCATTGTTTCCTGTTCCAGTTCAGAGATATAGGGTATATCCATTTTCTTTTCCCAGTGCGGCCATCCTTTACTGTCGACTCCCTTGAGTTCATAATATCCGGATCTGCTAAGGATCCGGCAAACAGCAATGTGCATCAGTTTAACTTTTTCTTCCTTCGTAAAACGAATATCATTCCTTCCAAGTTCCCTCATTCCGACCACAAAAAGTAAGGCATTCATATCCGGCCGTTTCCCAAAAATAGCACTCACGTGATCCTGAATTTTCTGCCACTTTTCCTTTTCGTCCTTATCCATGCCGGCAAAATTGATGAAAATAGGGCGAATAGGAGGAATAAATCTACTAAACATATATAATCTCATGTGTCACGATTTAGACATATTATGAAAAAAAGTTTCTTTTGTAATAATGCAATCACAGCGACCAGTTCTTAAAAGACTTTTTGATAGGACAAAAAACATTCACATTAATGTCAATGTTCCTATCGTGAGTGCCAAAGAGATCCAGTTGCGACAGTTAAAAAGGCTTTTAAACAAAGCAAAAGATACTGCCTTTGGCAAAGCCCATAATTTTGAAGGACTTACACAATCAAGGAATCTCTACGATGACTTCAAAAAAAGTGTCCCTAAAGGTGATTATCTATCCATATTGCCGTGGTGGGAACGGAGCAGACAAGGAGAAGCAGATGTTACCTGGCCAGGCACTATAGAATACTATGCCTTAAGTTCAGGTACTTCTGATGGAAGCACTAAATTTATCCCTGTTTCCCAGGACATGATCCGCTCCATCAGAAGGGCCAGCATACGTCAGATACTTGCCATTACTCGAACGGATATCCCGAAGGACCACATTGCAAAGCACTGGCTTATGGTTGGAGGGAGTACAACATTGAATTACAACGGCGTATATTATTCAGGTGACTTAAGCGGCATCACGACCAATCAGATCCCGTTTCCTTTTCAAAGGATATCAAAACCTGAACCGGAGATCAGAAGCTCAACCAACTGGCAGGAAAAGATCAAGAAAATGACCCTTGAAGCAGAGAATTGGGACGTCGGGATGATTGCCGGAGTTCCGGCATGGATCCAACTGCTTTTTGAGAGTATAATCGATCATTACAAATTAAATAACATACATGATCTATGGCCAAATCTGGAGGCCTATATCCACGGCGGTGTATCACTAAAGCCATATAAGCATAGTATAGATGCCCTGTGCGGAAAACCGATCAAGTATTTTGAAACATATCTGGCATCGGAAGGATTTATTGGTTTCCAGAGCCGCATCAATAGCAAAGGAGGTATGAGGCTTCTTATCAGAAATGGCATTTTCTTTGAATTCGTGCCTTTCAATGAGGCGAACTTCACCGATAGAGGCGAATTAAGACCGAATGCAAAGGCCATTCCTATTTGGGAAATCGATGATAAAACAGAATATGCTCTTTTACTTACAACAAATTCTGGTGCTTGGAGATATTTGATCGGTGATACCATCCGATTTACCAATATTGACAAACATGAGATTGCAATCACCGGCAGAACAAAGCACTATATCAGTTTATGCGGCGAACATTTGTCAGTTGACAATATGAACCAGGCACTGACATACACCGCAGAAGACCTGGGTGTGGATTTTAACGAATTTACCATGGCAGGAATCCCTCACGAAGGATTTTTTGCCCACCAATGGTACATCGCTACATCCGAAGATAACCTTGAACCAAATAAGGTGCGTGATTTGCTGGATGCGCATTTAAAAAAGCTGAATGATGATTACGCCATTGAGCGTGACCATGCACTTAAAGATATTAAGGTTGAACTCGTCCCTTCATCTTTATTTATTGAATACCTACGTTCAAAAGGTAAAGAAGGCGGTCAGCATAAATTCCCAAGAGTTCTCAAAGATGATCAATTGAAAGATTGGCAGGATTTCCTGAAAAAGAATCTGGTCTAGAATCCGTTAGGGCAGTTGCATTTCTTCCCTGTTTTGCCTTTGTAAGCCGACCTTGCTCCACTACAAGACGATACTACAAAGGTCAAAATCAGCAAAAGAGCTATAATTGATATGACCTTGTTAATCTTCATTGCTCAAAAATACATGAATTCGTATAGCTTTGTCGATCCCGTAAAAATATAACGACAGGAATTTAGTTTTATGATCAATTATGTAATTCTATTCTTAAAAGGTGCCGCAATGGGCGCTGCGAATGTGATCCCGGGTGTATCAGGTGGCACGATCGCTTTTATCACGGGCATTTATGAAAAACTGATAAACAGCATTAAAGCTTTTGATCTTGAGGGTTTAAAACTGATTCTCAGAGGGGAAATCATCGCCTTTGCCAAAAGAGCTAATTTATCGTTCCTGGCATCCATATTTGCAGGTGTTGCTGTCAGCATTCTAAGCCTTGCTAAATTATTAGAATTCCTCTTTTGCACCTACCCTGTCCTTACCCTTGCTTTTTTCTTTGGATTGATCTTGTCATCAATCTTTTTAGTGGGCAAGCAGATCTCGCATTGGAATTTGTCATCGGTCCTGATGCTTATCATTGGTGCTGGTGTTGCCGTGGGTATTTCATTCCTTAATCCTGCCAACAGTAACGAAGGTTTCTTTTACCTTGTGATTTGTGGGATGGTCGCCATGAGCAGTATGATACTTCCTGGTCTTTCTGGTTCTTATGTATTACTGATCATGGGGAACTATTTACTTGTCATGTCAGCCATTGGAGATCTCAACATCGCTGTACTTGGTCCGGTAGGGTTGGGTGCTGTGCTTGGCTTGCTCGTATTTACGCGCTTGATCTCATGGTTGTTTGAAAAGTTCAAAGACGGCACGATCGGTCTGCTTACGGGGTTTGTCGCTGGTTCATTGCTTATCATCTGGCCATGGAAAACCACTTTGTACAAGGTAAATGGCAACAACGAGTTCATCAACAAGAAACTAGAGATCATCTCTGAAGCTGAAACCTGTAAAGAAGGAGTTATCCTGGCATACAACAGGTATCTTCCTGAGCTAAATACAGAATTTTGGGCAGCAGTCGCTCTTATAGTAATCGGTGCCATTGTAGTGTGGGGAATTGAAAAACTTGGACAGGAAAAACCTGAATGAGAAAATTTGCTGTTATCGGAAAATCTCTTAAACACTCCTTCTCACCGGAGTATTTTTCAAGAAAGTTCGCTCGCGCAGGCATAAGCAATGTCAGTTATGAAGCGATAGAAGTTGAATCTCCTGAAAAACTAACTGTTCTGCTCAAAGAGAACCGTTTGGATGGTTTTAATGTAACGAATCCCTATAAAGAATTGATACTTCCCTTTCTTGATGAGTGTGATCCTGTTGCTACCGAGATAGGGGCTGTGAATTGTGTGAAGATAGTCAATGGGCAATCCTTCGGCTACAATACGGATCATATTGGCTTTAAAAGCTCATTGAAGCCTTTGTTGCGCGGACGTTCTGTCAAAGCCCTTGTCTTAGGCACCGGAGGTGCATCAAAAGCTGTCTGCTATGTTCTCGGTAAATTGAATATCCCATTTATTATGGTTTCAAGGGATGAAGGACATGGTCTTACCTATAATGAACTTACATCTGCACATGTGTCTGATAATCTATTAATTATAAACTGCACCCCAATTGGCACATGGCCGGATGTTGAAGAGAAACCGGATATTCCGTATCATGGCCTGGGGTATAAGAATATTTTATTTGATCTGACATACAATCCGTCTGTTACAGCTTTCCTTGCAGAAGGTCAGAACAAAGGGGCACTGGTAAGAAACGGGCATGAAATGTTACGCATCCAGGCAGAAAAAAGCTGGCAGATTTGGAATACCTAGAACTGCTGACCGATCGAAAATAAGAATTGTCCAACCGGTTTAGTGCTGTAAGGATGATCGAGACCCCAACCATAATCAAAACACAATAAACCAAACATCGGGAGGTACAATCTTGCACCGAAACCGACAGAGCGTCTTTGTAAGAACGGATTGAACTGGTTCATATCGTCCCAGGTATTTGCAGCCTCAAAGTAGGTATATCCGTACACTGTTGCTGAAGGGTTCAAAGACAGCGGATAACGCATTTCAATCGAAAATTTTGTAAACAACGGATCAGAGTCTTCGTTCCTTCCTGTCTGGTCAGAGATCAATCCTTCATCGTAACCTTTTGTAGGGATTATCTCGGTTCCAAAGAATGCCCAGGATCCAAATCCTGACCCACCTACCCGGAACATTTCAAAAGGAGAATACCCAAGTTCTTTATCATATACTCCAACCGCTCCGAACTGAAATGCAGGCGCAAGAACAAGCTTTGTGACAGGTTCAAAATACCAGTTAGCGTCAACTTTCCATTTATGATATTCAACCCACTTGAATTTTGCCTGAGCGCTCATTTCGTCATAATTCCTCTCTGGATGAAGAAGAGATAATGGTGGTGTAGCCTGTACCGAGAAAGTAAAAATTGACCCGTTTCTTGGATAGATAAAATCTGAAGTAGAATTACGGGTTATCATAGGGTTAAGGCTAAAACTATTAGACTTTCCATTGGTATATCCAATTGAACCCGTTCCAAATTGCGTCCAGTCATTCAGCTCATATCTCTGATATCCTGCTGATATCCTGAAAGTGAAATAATCATCGGGCCATTTCAACAATTTACCTAGTGCTACAGTTGCACCAGTGGTCCTGAATGTTTTCCTTTCCGGGTCACCTTTTCGCCTGAAATTAGACTGGTTGGACTGAAAAACGCTGACACTAAGAGAATTTGGCTTTTTACCACCAAGCCACGGCTCAGTGAACGAGAAATTATAGGCCTGATAGCCTAGCCCGTTTGATTGAGCCCTTAACGTGAGTCTCTGTCCATCTCCTGTTGGCACAGGATCCCAACCGCCCTGGAACATTCTTCTGGTCGAGAAGTTATTTAAAGTAAGACCTACGGAACCTACAAATCCGAAGCCACCGCCAAAACCTCCTGAAGCTTCTATCTGATCCGAAGGCTTTTCGACAACCTTGTAAATTATATCTACCGTACCGGCACCTGGATTAGGGAGAGGTTCAACACCTAGTTGTTCCTGGTCAAACAAACCAAGTGCCGCAAGCTCACGTATCGATCTCTGTATATCTGACCTGCTGAATTTCTCACCGGGTATACTTCTAATGGACCGCATGATCACATGGTCGCTGGTTTTATCGTTACCAATGACCTTTACTTCTCCAATGGTGGCCTGTTTCCCTTCATATATCCTGATCTCAAGATCAATGGAATCATTCTCGACAAGTGCCTCAATTGGATTAATATTGAAGAAAAGGTATCCCCTGTCCATATACAGACTTGAAATATCGATTCCGTTAGGGTTCATGTATAACCTGGTGTCTAATTTCGACTGATTAAAGATGTCACCGCGTTTAATGCCTAAAAGTGTATCTAAACGACCCGAAGTGTACAATGTATTTCCAACCCAACTGATATCCCTGAAATAGTATTTCTTGCCTTCCGAAACACCGATCTTAATGTTAACGCGGTTTTCGCTGATAGGCTTAATGGAATCAAACTTCAGTTCGGCATCCCTGTAACCAAGTGATCTGTAATACTGGACTATCTTGTTTTTCTCCTCGTTGTATTCGTGCTTGACCAGTTTACTTGACTGGAAGAAGATCCATTTGTTCTTTCTTCTCTTCGGTTTGATCAACCTTCTTAGCTTAGCAGAGCTGATACTGTCATTTCCTACGAACTGAATATCCTGAACCTTCACTCTTTTCCCCTTATCGACGTGAATATGAAGCACTTCTGCATGAACACTATCTACAAGCTCTCGATCAATGTTCACCTTTACATTGTAGAAACCCTTCTCCTCAAAATAATCATCGATCTCCATCCTGGTTCTGCTGATCTTTCCTTCTGTAATGATCTCTCCTTTTTTAAGGCTGATCTCCTCACGTACATTTTTAGTTTCTTGTTTACCCAGACCTCTAATGCCATATTTCAGCAGTTTTCCTCTTTCTTCTACTTTTATCAGTATAAAAAGCGTGTCGGATCTTCTTCCTGACAACTGAAACTCAACATTAGAATACAGGTTTGTTTTCAGGATTCGCTCGATGGCATCTGTCAACTCATCTCCCGGAACAGTAATTTTTTGGTGATATCTGAGATTGGTGCTTAATATCAACAAGTTCCTGTCAGTAGATTCACATCCGATAGCATCGATACCTCCAATGACATAAGATCTCGGATTCTCATAATCCAGGGGGATCCAATCACTTGTATCCTGATCCTGAGCTGTCAGTGACCCTGAAAATAAGGTAAGAATAAAAAGTGTTATCGCGGTTCGTTGAGTTATATTCCTAAGCATCATTTTTTGCCAAAAGTTGCTCCCCTGTTTTTCCAAACCTTCTTTCTCTTCCCTGATAGTCAAGCAACGCTTCATATAAATGTTTTTTTCTAAAATCCGGCCAGAGGACATCGGTGAAATAGAACTCACTATAAGCTATTTCCCACAATAAAAAATTGCTGATCCTTCTTTCTCCACTTGTACGTATTACGAGTTCAGGATGCGGAAAGTTACCTGTAGTTAGTGTTTTTGATATTAATTCCTCATCAATTTCTTCTACCAGCAGCTCTTTTTCACGGACTTTTGCTGCAATAGTACGCACAGCATTTACAATATCCCATTTTGAACTGTAACTTAACGCCAGCACCAATGTCATTCTGTGATTATCTTTAGTGGCTTCAATGGCCTCATCCAGTTCCTTAATACAATTCTTGGGGAGTTGGTTACGGTCACCAATGGTAGCAAGACGAATGTTGTTCTTCATTAACGTTTCCGTCTCCTTGCGTATGGTTTTCACTAAAAGTCCCATCAGGGCGTTAACCTCTATTCTTGGTCTGTTCCAGTTTTCGGTAGAAAATGCATAAAGGGTGAGATACTGGATCCCTAATTCAGCACAGCCTTCTGTGATCTCACGCACGGATAAAACACCATGCTCATGCCCAAATATTCTTATTTTGCCCTGCTGTTTAGCCCATCTGCCGTTGCCGTCCATAATGACCGCGACATGCTTTGGCAATTTTTCCTTATCTACCTTTTCCTTTAGTGACATTATTTTAGAGAATACCCCCGGCGATACCTTGGCCAACAGACAATTGGAGTGAACCGGTAGGCCAGGCTTACAGTTGAAAAGAAGTAATAATCATTAAAGTTAGGGTCACCTCTCTGATCTCCTTTATTAGCAAGGGGCAAAGAATTCTCAGTAAGCTCAAAGCTGCGGTCGGACATATTCGCCGACAAATTGCCGTACTTTTCTCGTTGCTCGATCAGGTCAGGGTAGGTAGTGCTTACATCATCCAGATAATCGGTCCAGGTTTTACGCCAGCCTATTTCCCAGCCAAAAACCCAGTTTTCAGACATGCTGTATTTAAAGCCCCCTCCAAATGGCATGGAAATCTGTACAATACCATATGATTGTCCACTGCTTTGTCCCTCAGTCCTCAAGTCACGCAAATCGTATCTTGTGCCATTGTACTCGGCGGTCGGATTGAATCTGAACGCTGCAACACCCAGAAAAAGGTATGTTGTAAAATCTTCATTAAGAACGTTTGAGCCAAAAGGCAGGTAACTGAACTCTAGCACAGAGCTTATTTCCCACAGATGGGACTGAAAACTTAGATTTCGTAATTTATATTCACTGAAATTCTCGTCTGAACCGCTGATCTTTCCGTACGACAAAGCGCTTTTCCAGGACCAGTACCTTGATAAGTTATACCTGGCAAAGAAACCTGCTGCGGGATGTGTTTCATCCCATACGATATTATAAGCCAGGTCTCCATGATAATTGCTGCCTCCCAGCATTAATCCAACTTCACCTCTGGCCATCCTGTTTTGCTGTGCATGCGTCTGACCACCTGCTAAAAGCAGTGTCAATATCATAAGCAAATTTGTAGCACTCTTTGTTATCATTCTGGTGAACTAAACTCCACTGTTGACTTTAGAACGCAAAGATAGTAAAACTTATTCCCTAAGAGGCCCGTAATTATTGCAAAAATTGCATTCAAACTACAATAGTGGGTTACGGGAACTTCGGGAATTTTTTAAAATCAGGAGTTCTTTTTTCAAGAAAAGCGTTTTTACCCTCATGTGCTTCATCCATCAGATAATACATTAAGGTGGCATCGCCGGCAAATTCCATGAGTCCTCGCTGGCCGTCTAATTCAGCATTCAGGCCTCGTTTGATCATCCTGATCGCCAAAGGACTGAGTTGCATTATTGAATCACACCAGTCGACCACTTCATCCTCCAGCGATTCTAAGGGGACAACCTTATTCACCATGCCCATATCTTCTGCCTGCTTTGCTGAATACTGGCGACAGAGGAACCATATCTCGCGAGCCTTCTTTTGTCCAACGTGCCTTGCAAGATAAGATGAGCCAAATCCGGCATCAAAACTGCCTACTTTCGGTCCGGTCTGACCAAAAATTGCGTTCTCCGAAGCAACGGTTAGGTCACAGACGACATGCAGCACGTGTCCGCCACCAATGGCATAACCATTTACCATTGCGATCACCGGTTTAGGGAGTTCCCTTATTCTTTTGTGCAGATCCAGCACATTAAGCCGTGGCACGCCATCGTCACCGATATAACCTCCTTTGCCTTTTACATTCTGGTCTCCTCCCGAGCAAAAAGCCTTATCACCCTCTCCTGTTAAAACAACAACACCAATGTCCTGTCTTTCTCGGGCAATGTCCATTGCGTCTATCATCTCCATGTTCGTTTCAGGTCTAAAAGCATTGTAAACTTCAGGCCTGTTGATAGTGATCTTAGCTATTCCTTCAAAAAACTCAAAGCGAATATCCTCGTAAGCTTTGATCGTTTCCCACTTTCTGCTACTCATAATTTATTTCCTGTGAATTTTGAATAAAACGATTTGTTCTTTTCTTTTTTTGTCTCAATCTCTAACAGCGAAGGACCATTAAAAGATTCCCAATTTATAAACTGTTGCTCCAGTTCATTGAAATCTGAAGCGCGAAAATACGTTAATCCATAAGCTTTAGATAATATATTGGCACTTAGTGCTACAGGCGTCTGCTGATATCCGGCCAATACGGAATGTTTCGAGGGCCCCTCAATCAGATCGAAGATACCACCGCCTTCGTTATTGAGTAAAATAATCTTGAAATTTTGAGGCAGGCTATTCCTCCACAAGCCATTTATGTCATAAAAAAACGCGATATCGCCAGTGATCAGCACCACATCCTTATCTGACTTAATTGCATAACCAAGCGCCGTTGAAGTACAGCCATCTATTCCACTCGTGCCGCGGTTTGAGAACAACCTGAACTTGTTGTTGGCGTTTAGGAAGCTGCCATATCTTACAGGCATGGAATTTGAGAAGTGAAGGATCGTTTCCTGGTTCAAATGATCTAAAAGATAACGAGTAACCGTAAACTCATTGAATTGTTCCCATGGCAGTTTGTCGAATGACAACTTCCAACTCTTGATATCTGACTTCCAATGCTCTAAATAATCTGCTTCTTTGGGATTTTCTTCAAGCATCCTTTTCAATTCGCTGTAACCCGCTGCTAATTGGACCGGATGAGTCTCAAATGGATCACCAACCCCGTCGATTTCGCTGAAGTGAAAATGTTCCTTCGGTTTGAACCTCTTTATGAACTGGCTAAGTCCCTTGGATAAACAATGCGTGCCATAAGAAACGATCAGGTCAGGCTTTAAACTGTTGAGTCCTGACCATTTATTTTGAAGGAATGCATCCCAATGCTCCAGACCTTCAGGCGACGGCAAACCGGATATGATGTCAGGAAGGATCACATATCCCTTCGAATCGGGCAACCTGTGTGTCATTTGACCTGACCTTCCGAATGATTCAGGAGCTCCGAACAACACCATAACTTTTCTGTACCGAGGGAGTATGCCACTTATAAAATTCTTCAGGCCGTCATTATTATTTGCCTTTACATGCACATTTGGACCTGTAACGGCAATAGAAACTTTCGCTGTTTGCTTCGGACCGGCATCGTACAAAGGTTCAT
>DJML01000032.1:0-25446 GCA_002436505.1 Bacteroidetes bacterium UBA6491
GCACATCATGCAGGAAGTGGAAGCAATGTGTGATCGCGTTATCATTATCAACAAAGGGAAAATTGTTGCTGATGATACCACCGAAGGACTTCAAAAACATTTCAGAAAGAAGCAACAACTCCTGGTCAGATTCAAGTCCGAAGTTAAAATAGACAACCTGAAAAAGATCAGTGGCATCAGTGATGTTAACAAAGTAGAGGGCACACAATACCGTATTTATGCCAATCAAAACATTGACCTGAAAGAGGCGGTGTTTAATTTTGCAGTTTCAAGCGGCAACGTAATACTTGAGCAACAGGAAGAAACGTACCGCCTNNTCGCACCGGGACGATCGAATTTCTTACCACAAGGCCGGTAAGTGACCTTAGCATAATTATGGGAAAATACCTCGCCGGCGTTTTTCTTGTGCTTATTGCCCTTGTGCCAACCTTATTGTACTATTACACCGTTTATTCTCTTGGCGCACCCAAAGGGAATCTGGATACAGGAGCAATGTGGGGTTCATACCTTGGACTGGTATTCCTAGGTGCATGTTATGTCAGCATCGGGACCTTTGCTTCGTCGCTGACCGAAAACCAGATCGTAGCATTTGTGCTTTCAATGTTCCTTTGCTTTTTTCTATATATCGCCCCTGCAAGCTTAAGTGAGTTGAAGGTTACGGGCAGTTTTGACTACCTGATAGAATGGCTGGGCATTCAATCGCATTACCTGTCAATAAGCAGGGGGGTGATTGACAGCCGGGATGTGGTATACTTTCTGAGTTTCAGTGCTTTTTTCATTGGATTGACAAAATTGGTTTTCAGCAGTAGAAAATGGTAAGAAAGAAAAGCCATAAGTGGTCGTCCCTGATGAATTTCGCGCTACTGATAGCCGCGATCGTTGCAGTGAACCTTCTTGCTGATCAGATTTATAAAAGGATAGATCTTACCAAAGAAAAGAGATTCACACTTTCCAATGCAAGCTTTGATCTTGTTCAGAAACTGGATGATGTCGTATATATCAACATATTTCTTGACGGGGATCTCCCGAAAGACTACAAACGGCTAAGAAGTTCTACGCGTGATATGCTCAACGAGTTCAGAGTTGCTTCAGGGGGGCTGATAGAATTCGACTACGAGGATGTTCTGTCCGGAAAGTCAACAGAGGAAAAAGAGAGCGTATTGAAACAATTGACCTCAAAAGGAGTACAGGTCACAAGGCCTGAGCTAAAACCTGATGAAACCGCTTCCTATGAAAAATTCATTGTTCCAGGAGGTGTAGTGCTTTATAAAAACCGGGAATTTCCAGTCAATCTGCTAAAGCGAAAATTTGGGAATGAACTGGAAGAGGACATTAATATCTCTGTAGAACAGCTTGAATATGAGATCAGCAATGCCATCCGAATGTGTCTTGCTGAGCGAAAGATCCGACTGGCATTCACAGATGGTCACGGTGAACTTGACCCAATTGACGTGGCAGATCTCGGAAGTGCATTGTCAGATTATTACAAAGTGGACCGGCTGAACATCAATATTGATGATACGAATTGCGTGAAGATGTTTCTTGATCAGATCATAAAGGATCCTGAACACGCTGGTAGTATTATTCTAAGAGAATTATCAAAAGCAGTTAATGCCTATGATGGATTGATAATAGCCAAACCGTTGATAGAGTTTGTACCGGAAGAGTTATTGATCCTTGATCAGTATGTAATGCAAGGAGGCAAGATCCTTTGGCTCATTGACAGGCTTGCAGCTGACATGGACAGTCTGCAGCTCCACGACCGTTATTTCACACATGATTATCCATTAGGTCTTGACAACCTGCTGTTTCGCTATGGTGTCAGGGTGAACCCTACATTGATCCAGGATCTCCAGTGTCATGTGATCCCTGTAATGGCAGGAGAGAATGCAAATCGTCCAAGACCCTGGCCATGGGTCTATTTCCCGATTTTCAATTCGGATCTGCAACACCCTATAGTGCGAAATATTGACGCGATATGGGGACAATTTGTGAATGATATAGATACATTGCCTGCAGAGGGGATAACGAAGACCATTCTTCTTGAATCTTCGGATTCATCACGTGTTGTGAATAATCCTGTAATGCTTTCCATGCGGTCTCTGGCTGTAAATCCAAACATTTCGGCATTCAGGGAGAAGAGGAAAATTGCAGGAGTGCTGCTGGAAGGAGAATTTACATCTCCCTTTGCTCACCGGCCTGCAATGAAGCGGCGGGCCCCGTTTCAGTTAAAGACCAAAAGTGAACCTACAAAAATGATCGTTATTTCTGACGGAGACCTGATCAAGAATCAGTCTAACAAGAGATCCGGTGAAGTGTATCCTCTGGGATACGATCGTTGGGCAAGCGGTATGATCGGTACGGAGGTAATGTTCGCAAATAAGAAATTCATTCTCAACGGCATAGACTACCTCTGTGACGATTCTAATTTAATAGAGATAAGGTCTAAGAAAATGGAACTCAGGCTGCTGGATAAAGCGCGCGTTAAAGCCGAAAAATTCAAATGGCAGTTGATGAATATGGCTTTGCCTATTTTCCTGATCATAGTTCTTGGAGTAATTAACGCCTTCGTAAGAAAGCGGCGATACATCGTCAGTCAATAATTGCAGACGACCTTTCGGTAAGGCATTTCCTTATAGAAACAAGATGGTAGAACAGCGCATATGGGACAAGTATTCCGGGCAGTAAAATGTAAGGAAAATTCAGAAACCTTAAATTGGTGTCCGACAGTTGGGCGTCAGAGAAGTAAAAGAATGTAGCGAACGAATAAATAGTCATTCCAAGCACTAGCAAAGAAATGAAATTCCACGCAAGTACTCCTTTCCAGCGCATCTTTCCCTTTTGGATCAAAAGACCAACAACGAGAGCAGAAACACCTACTATAATATCATAGTTCATCCCTTTGAAGGTGACCGATTCCGGCAAAACCTTTTCGAGGAACGCCCCATAGATCATGAATTCAACAAGTATCCTGAATGATTGCACATAGACGGGATAGGACATTGGGATATTGCCCATGGCAACTCTGAAGGCAGGTCTTGAGGTGCCAAGAAAAATGACCGTAAGAGCAGGTACAATGATCAAAAGAGGGATGTACGGAACCTCAAGGTTCATTAGTAGTCCCGTATTGACCACCAATATAAGGTAGGTCGTCCACAGTAACAGTAAGAGAATGTATTTTGCAGTTAAACTAGCAGTAGGGTTATTGCGTGTGATCAAAAAACCACTGACCATCATTATTACGGAAAGTAGCAAGAAAGTAAATCCAATCATTAGAAGTAAATATCGAAGTTTACGCTGAAACGAATCTACTACTTTTTAGCCATTAACAAACCTGTCGTGAAATGGGTATTCACAAAAAACCCCGGGCAATATGCCCGGGGAATTGAAATAGTGGGGGTACAAATTGCCAGGATTAATTTTTCCTGGCATTGAATCCAAAAGAAAATCCGTAGCGGAAACCATTGTTTCCTGGAACAAAAAACACATTTACAGGGATGTTTAATTTACCTGATTTAAAGCTGTACCCAACAGCAGCAACAACAGACGATTTTATAGTCGGGTTGCCTCGGCTATCCATTCTTTTAATGGTCTCAATATCCTGAGTTGTTTTAATAAATGATTCTTCGAACACATAATTTCCATCACCGTTCTTAACAAAGACAGCCTCCTTCACTATTGAGAAAGTTGGCCCAATGGCGAATTCAAGACCGTTGACATTGCTTCTTATGCCATTCATTATAGTAAGGCTGGGAATAAATAGACCCTGATCCAGCCCTGATATGATAGGAATGAATTCAACCAACGCCTGAAGTTTACCTTCGGTGAGGTATTGAACTTCATACTGGTAGCCAAACTGAAATAGCGCAGGATATACGTTGTAGCCGCCTTCATTTTTTTCCCTTTTCATCGTATAAGCGTTGGAACCTGTTAAAAAAGCATAACCCATTCGCGGACCATTTAAGGCCAATGTGTTGTAGTGCGGGTTATTCACAGCACTCTCATAACTGCTGGTGCTTGACAAACTTTTCTCAAGGGTTTTATCGTTAGGAATGCCAATAAGTTCATTCAGTGCGATCGTTACCATCGGTGTGATCTTCTCAGGGAGGTAAATAAACTCCTTAACAACATCTTCAGTAATTACAGCGGATTTAACATCGATGATCCTGAATCTGACATACAGAGACTCACCCAGCTTATCAATTGCGCCTGACACTACGAGGTCTGCATTGAGGCGTTTACCTGATTCAACAAGGCAGGAAAGGCTGAAACAATTCTCATAATCGATCTCAGAAGATTTAAGCATTGAGTTTATCTCATAGCGATCGACGATCTCGAACTTTTGAAATTTTGTAAGTTGAATACGGGCCAGTTCAGTAATGTTCTCTGATGCCAGAGACTTGATCTGGTTATCAATTTTAAGGACTGCAAGTTTTGGCTTTTGAGCTTGTGCATTAATAATGTTAGCGAGGAAAGCAACGAGGATAAAAATTCTTTTGTTCATAATTCAATTTTTAAAAAGATGATTAGTTACATCTTGAACACAAAGGTAGATTGGCATAAAAAAGCGTTGTTTCGCTTAGCGAAAATCAGGTGACTTTGATTGTCATTTTAAAGAAGCCGTTCCGAAATCCTTATTTATGGCAAAGGGATCATTCCATAGATCAAAGGAATAAATACGGTAGCAAGGATCCAGAAAAGGATATTCATGGCAGTTCCTACTTTGATGAAATCCATGAATTTATATTGTCCTGCGCTGTAGACCATGGCATTGGTCTGATACCCTATTGGAGTCATGAAAGTTGCTGAGGCAGCAAAAGTGACCGCCATTATAAAAGGGGTTGCTTCCATGCCCAGGCCATGTGCTGTCGCAATCGCAATTGGAGCGAAGAGTGCTGCCGCAGCGTTATTTGAGATCATTTCTGTAAAAAAGGAAGTAAGCAGATAAATGCCGGACAGAATTGCAACCGGCCCCCATGGCCCCAGAACATCTATCATCGATGTCGCAATTGAAGTATCAAGATGTGTAACATTTAAAGCAGTACCTAAGCTAAGGGCTCCTGCGAGCAGGAAAACAATTTTCCAGTTGATCGCCTCATAGGCTTCTTTCATTGACAATGACCTTAAAAGCACCAGTACAGCTGTACCTGAAATAGCTGCGGTCATGATGTCCAGTGCACCAATGGTTGCTAACAGAACTACACAGACCACCACTGAGATCACGATCCAGAATTTTCGTTTGTCGAAGTCAGTGATCGAATCTTCAGAAAGAAGAACAAAAGGCGCCTCGGACGAATTCTCAATATGCTTCAATTCTTTAACGTAGTGATCTTTCACTTCAGCCAGGATAACATCACCCGATTTTAATTTAACCTTATAGAGGTGTTCGTGTAATATTTCCTGCCGATGTTTAATTGCGAGAGGAATGGCTCGGTACCTTCTCCTGAAATCCAGTTCTTTTAGAGTTTTTCCATCCATTTCAGAATTGGAGGTGATCACCATTTCAACAAGAGTGGAGTTTTTGCCGGTGAGCTCATCGGCACCGATCCGCATGGAAGAACTGACCTGGATCTTTTCTTTGTCCTTCAGTGACTTGATCTTTTCAACATCGCATCTGGCTTTAAGGATATCATGAGCCTGAAGGACAAAATCACCTGGAGGAAGAGGGAAAGTGTTGCCGTTTCTTCGAACTTCGATGATATCTATTCCTGTCTCTTTTATAAGGCTCGAGTTCATTATACGTTTGCCGACCGAATCCGCATTTGGCAACAATTCAATCTCCGTAAGGTAATCACGTACGCCAAACTTTGTCTCAAGGTCTCTTTCTTCCTTTCTTTCCGGCAGCAATTTTACTCCGATAAATACAATGTACGTAATGCCCGCCACGAGAAGAATAAGTCCAAATGGTGCCAGCTGAAACATATTGATCGGAGCCTCACCGTATTTCTCAGCGATCCCGCTTACAAGTATGTTGGTAGAGGTCCCAATAAGTGTACATGTTCCACCGATAATTGAAGCAAATGAAAGGGGGATGAGCATTTTGGCCGGGTTCTGGCCAGAGGAGTGGGCGATCTGAATAACAACAGGAATAAATACGGCAACAACGGGTGTATTGTTGATGAAAGCAGAAATAACCCCTACCATGACCATCATCAGCACGAGACCAGAATTGAATTTATAGCGGAAAGTATTAGAGAGCCGGTGAGCCAAATGCTGCAGAGCGCCGGTCCGCAATAAAGCGTTGCTGATCACAAACATAAAGGCCACGGTGATGGTAGCTTTGTTGCTAAAGCCTTCAACTCCTTGTTCCGGAGTGATCACGCCGGTAATTACCAGAGAAAGGATTATCAGCAGTGCGACAAGATCTATGGATAACGCCTCTGTAACGAAGAGCAACAGAGCTCCAATGATCACAGATATAGTAATTATTGCTTCTGTTGTCATTCCGGGTTACGAATTTACATTTTTGCGTGGTTGTTTAGCGCATCTCAGAATTCTATCACACCGAATGCAACTATACGATTCAGGCTCCCATATGTTTCAGCAACTCGTAGACGATGAATGCCGGCCAAACAATGGCTTTAAGAAATCCAACGACCCCCATCCAAAAACCAGTGGCCTGCATAATGAAATAAACGGCTGCACCGATAAGGCCTAAGCCATAAACAGTACCACATTTTGGTCCTTTATTTATTGTAATATCCATAATCACATGATTTTTAGTTGTAAATGATGGTTTTGCCTTTTTCCTTAAGCATCTTTTTGGCCGATCTCCAATCTGGAAAACGATCTCCGTCAATCGTATGTGTCGACATTTCAACGGCAATCTTTTCGGCCACTTTCATAACTTTATGGTGTTGACCTGAAATGTGCCATTTTCTCATAGAGTCAAGATTAATCCATATTGACATCGTGTAATGAGCTTTGCCTACTCCTTTGGTACGTATAGCTATACAATCTTCTTCCCTTCGCAGGTCGTGAACAACGAGCCGGGCATAATTTGAAAGCCTGAAAAAATGCCGTATTGATCCTAAGTTGATTGAGGTGATTACGATTTTCATTAGCTGGAGTGACTTCTCAAATATATCTAAATTCAGACAATGCGCGATGTTCTATATTAAAACATTCTATATCTACAGGCTTACTCCATCGAAAGCACAAGCCCTTGATCAGCGATGTTAAAACCATTGGCAACAATGGTTTTTCGTGCCTCACTGTCGATGTCCAGTACAGGATTCGTGTGGTTGAAATGAATGAAATAGATCTTTTGCTTCTGATCAGAAGTGAGATCGTGAAGAAGATCCATCGTTTCTGTGATGAAAGGATGAGGAATTTCTGATATATCACGGTTCAAAATTTCTCCATTCTGGTAAAAAGTTCCATCGATAAGCAGATAATCAAGTTCGTCACTTGTTACTAATTGCACAAGATCCCTATCCCAACGGCTCCATTTATCAATATCAGGAATGAACAGCAATTTCTTGTTTTGAGAGGCGATTAGAAAACCAATGGTCTCTGAGTACTCATCCCGGTGGGGCACGATCAAAGGTTCAACGCTCAATCCATTCCCCAGGTCTTCCGATCTTCCGTTGGACAATAAATGCAATTCAATATTTCGAAGTCCGATTAACTGGTCCCAGGGTCCGTTATTTCTTAAAAAGGAATCCATGCCAGGCATGACGTGAACATTGATCTGCCTGGTCCCAAGGGCTTCTCGTCCGAAATACATGAGTCCGGTGTAATGACCTATATGCGCATGAGTAAGGAACACCCCATTGATGATCTCACTTTTGTCATCCTTCCACCTGTTTAATGCATGCAATTGATCGCTTATATTAGGGGTGGCATCAAATAACCATCGGGATCCGGTGGATTTATCTACGAGGCCAAGAGAAGAAACGAATCCTGATCGGCCCTGCTTACGAGCATCTGAACAGCATTTTCGTTCGCACCCGATGTGTGGGTATCCTGCATCCTGAACGTTACCGAGTACAACAATAAATTGATCAGGTTCATCATGTGAAATTGCCTTCTCGTTATTTGTGGTGCATGCACTGAAAGTAATACAGAGCGTTGAAATCAGAAGGGTATTAAGCCTGAACATGGTCAGACCTTCTTATTAAAAACAGCTACCCAAAATGTTCTGAATGATCTTACCTTAAGATTATCAGCAACATCACTTAACATACTCCGGATCTCAAGTTCACTTGGGAAGTTTTTCATCACTACCCATTCTGAACCATCGGATAATTTGCGGATCTGATAGGTGTTTTCGAATTCATCTGAAGATGCGATCGATGTGCTGATGCCTTCGACATAAATGTTATCCATAAGTATCACCTTCCCTCCGGGTTCAATTCTACTCAGCAAACCGTCCAGAAAGAACTGAAAGTCCTGTTTAGGGATATGCGACCAGATGCAACTGCCAAATCCCCCGTTATAAAATTTATCCCGGGTCTCCATATCGAAGATGTTTTCGATCTCAAATTCTACCTTGGCGGGCCCATATTCTTTCAGCCTCGCCATATCGATCACATTTTGATTAATATCTGTGGCATGTATACTCTTAGCAGTTTGACTTATTGCCTGGGTCCAGAATCCGGTACCGCAAGCTACTTCAAGCACATTAAGACCATGAAATTCATCTGTGAGCAAAGATTTTATTTCAGTGATCTCTTTCAGTCTTTCGGGACGGGAATATATGCTTTCATAATCCCTGGCCCGTTCTGCATAATATGAAACCTGATCTGCATTCATACAATATGCAATTTATGAAAAAAAGGAATTAACGGTGCAAGTTCTAAATCACTTGTATTGAAAGAACATCACAATTTGTTTTGTACCGTCAGGAAGGGCCGTTTCCTGCCTGACCAGTAATTTATTCTGGTAAGAATAGGATGTTACAGAAGTGACCTCATCTGCGCTTAATGTTCGCGTCAGACTGATCTTATCATCTTCATTGTAATTGTATTCAATGACAAATTCTTTGTCATTCAGGTGGTCTTTGCGTTGCTCTGTGCGGACCATGCCTTTGTTATAGTAGGTGTAGGATGTTGAGATGTCCTTTTCGTCTGAGAACTTCTCATCCTTTTTGACAAGCCGCCCGTATTCGTCATATGAGTAACTGATAATTCCTCTCGGAGGTTTTTTATCTTCCTTGTCCCTGTTAATGAACATCATTTTAGCCGCTTTGATCATGGAGTTTTCGTATTCATTTTTATAGGCCATGATGAAATTTTCTCCTTTACTGGATTTGGTGTATTCAGTAATGATGTTCCCTCTGTCGTCGAGTTCATAGGTTGTTTCAACATAGTATGCAGAATCATTGATCATTAGCGTCTTGCGATAAAGAAATCCGCTGGTGTCAAAGTATTGCATCTTTGTATACCAGCCGTTGTTCCACCATATTTCCTTCATGCGGGTTCGATTTCCGCTATTGTCAAAATACTCGATCGATGACTGCACTGTGTCAGAAGACATCCCTTGAGGGTCAATAGAGAATGAAAAAGCTTCAATACGACTGTATTCCTGTGAAATAGCAGGAAGAGAAATTATAGCTAATATAAAGCTGAATAATAGCAGCCGTACTTTATTAAACATGTCTGCAAATATGACGGATGATGAGCAACTGAGGTTGCCTCCACAGGAAAATATTTAAAAAAAGAAAAGGCAATAGTTTAAATTCCCTGATCCAAAATCAAAAAAAACATCAGGGATAAAACAAAATTCAGAACAGATTGTTCAGAAGTTCATTATATACTGAACAAATGAACAAGTCAATTTTATACGACCTTCAGGCGGAGTTATGCAAAGCGATGGCACATCCGTTGCGAATGGAGGTGATAGACCTTTTAAGAAATGGCGAATTGGGGTTTGGTGAAATTCATAAGGCGACCGGAGGTGTCAAATCAAATCTGTCTCAACATCTTTCAGTGATGACCTTAAAAGGAATACTTGAAGTACGAAAGAAAGGGACATCGAATTATTATTCCCTGGTATCTGAAAGGGTAACAGAGGCATGCATATTGATGAAGGAGATGCTGCATGAAAGGTTGAAAAGGGAGATGGAAGCCATTGGCGATTAACTGTAATAACAAGAAGATTAACAGATGGATCATATAAAACTCGGATTAAAAGAAAACTGGAAGCAGTTCTTTCTGCTTGTACTGGTCAATGGATTTGTAGGCGGCATGGTCGGCCTTGAGCGAACCATCATACCGCAGATAGCAGAGGCGGAATTTGCCATGGCTGCAAAGACGGCGATATTATCTTTCATTGTCGTTTTTGGTATTGTGAAGGCCTTGTCGAATTACTATGCAGGAGCACTTGCAAACAAATTCGGAAGGAAAAGATTACTGGTGGCAGGATGGTTTGCCGCAATTCCGGTTCCGATAATCCTTATTTATGCGCCTAACTGGAGCTGGGTAATTGTAGCGAATGTGTTTCTGGGGATCAACCAGGGTCTGGCGTGGTCCAGCACAGTCGTTATGAAAATAGATCTTGTTGGGGAGAAGCAGCGCGGCTTCGCTATGGGGCTCAATGAATTTGCAGGGTATTTGTCGGTGGCGATTGTTGCCTTTTTTACGGGTTACATAGCATCAAAATATGGCATCAGGCCGTATCCTTTCTATCTTGGATTTGCACTCGTTTTTCTCGGCCTGTTCAGCAGTATTTTTCTTGTAAAGGATACCAACCATCATGTGGCGAAGGAAACAACCACCAATACCATTCCGATGCTAAAAAACATATTTTGGGATACAACATGGAAAGATAAAATATTAGGATCAGTAACTCAGGCGGGTCTGGTCAATAACCTGAACGATGGAATGGCATGGGGAATATTTCCTATTCTTCTTGCAGGCAAAGGGTTTTCACTTGAACAAATAGGAATTGTAACGGCCATTTATCCCGGTGTTTGGGGGCTTGGACAGCTGTTTACAGGCAGGATGTCTGACAAAATATTTAAGAAGGACATGCTTTTTATCGGGATGTTGCTTCAGGCGATGGCTTTGATAGGCCTGGTGTGGGCAGAAACGATGACTCACTTTATAAGCCTTTCCGTGATATTAGGATGGGGAACAGCTATGGTATATCCGACTTTTCTAGCCACTATAGCGGAGAACACGCACCCTCATGATCGTGCCAAGAGCATCGGAGTGTTTCGTTTGTGGCGCGATTCAGGGTATGCCATTGGTGCGATCCTGACAGGTATAATATCAGACAGTCTTGGTATTGGAACTTCAATAATGTTCGTTGGGTTACTGACCTTTGCATCTACTATGATCATAAGATTCCGGATGCCCAGGACAGATCGAAACAAGGAAAACATGTCCTAACGTAGATTTTTTTAGACTTTTGAGGTTCATTCGTCCTGATTCTCTTCAGCAACTTCTTCTTTCCCTTCAGAGTTTGATAAAAGCTTCAGACTCTCTTTTTCAGGCAGTTCCTCAACATTTCGCAGTTTCGAGATCATCATACGGGTACGGGTACCAACCAGCTTATCCAGCTCCTTATTCGCATCTGTGATCTTTTTCTGAGCCTTATCCAGCACATCTCCAAAATGCTTGAATTCAGTTTTAACAGCACCAAGGACCTTCCACACTTCACTGCTTCGCTTCTGAATTGCAAGTGTCTTGAATCCCATCTGAAGGCTGTTCAACATAGCGGCAAGAGTTGTAGGTCCCGTTACTATGATCTTGTATTCCCGCTGCAGGAACTCCACAAGTTCAGGCTGGCGAACAACTTCGGCATATAGCCCTTCGATGGGAAGAAACATGATTCCAAAATCTGTTGTGTTTGGAGGGTCGATGTATTTGTCTTTGATATCTTTCGCAAATCTTTTGATAGACTGAACAAGTGCCTTGTTTGCCGAATCCATTCCGGCAGGATCCCCTTCGTCATAGGCAGTTTGCAGTCGCACATAGTCTTCCTGAGGAAATTTGGCATCCACCGGCAAGAATACCTTATTGCCATCATCGTCCTTTCCTGGCAATTTAATGGCAAATTCAACGTGATCATTGGACCCTGATTTTGTTTTGACATTGGTGTCGTATTGCTCGGGTGCCATGATCTGTTCAAGAATGTTACCCAGCTGAATCTCACCCAGAGCGCCTCGGGTTTTGACGTTTGTCAGCACCTTTTTAAGGTCTCCGACACCGCTTGCCAGATTTTGCATTTCTCCCAGGCCTTTTTGTACCGCTTCAAGTCGTTCACTTACAATCTTGAATGATTGGCCTAAGCGCTCTTCAAGAGTTTTATGAAGTTTTTCATCCACTGTCTCCCTCATTTTCTCAAGCCTGGTTTCAGTCGTTTTCACCAGTTCGTCTTGCTTGAGCTGCATGGCGTCAAACTTCTGTTTCTGCAAGTCGTTAAAGTCCTTCACGTTACGATCAAACTGGTCTTTGAACTCTTTCAATGATTTTGAAAGTTCTTCCCGGTTAGCACGTGCATCTTTCTCAGCACGTTCATTGATCGACACCAGTTTATCCTCAAGTTTGGCCGTAAGTTTATCCAGGCTGTTGGATAGTTCTTCCCGGTTACTTTTCAATGCATCAGAGAGCTCGCTGCGGTTTTCTTTCAATTCATTTTGCATGAGCATTCGCACGGCATCAACCACTGACGATGTGTCGTTGCGAGTTATTCTGAACAACAGATAAACAATAAATAAAATGTTAAGGACCGACAGCCCAATCAGTAATTCGATCATATGAAACTGCAAACCTCAAATATAGGGATTAAGGAGATGCCCTCTTAATGTTCAATGCATAATGCGCATGCCGTATTTGACTCAAAGGATATATGTCATTTTTTAGAACGATATATGTCATTGCTCATTCCAGAAAATATCTATTAATATTGTTTTAAAACAAACATTATGAAATTGCATATTCAATTTATTGACGGTTCTCTTGAACCCGGCGTAGAGGAGCGTATCCGTGAAGCGATCTCTAAACTGGAATCAAAATATAATTGGATCGAGGCCACGGAATTTACCATCAGGCAGGAAAAGAACGAAAAGGAAGATAATAACCTGGTAGAGATACGTATGCTGGTTCCTGGAAAGGACCTCTTTTGTGATTCACGCAATGAGAAAATTGATCTGGCAATTAGCAGGGCTTTAGATAAAATCAGAAGGTTATTGGAAGACAAGAAGGACCGTGACTTTTCGCACCCCAGACATACACCATTGTAAATGAAGCAGAAAAGTTTTACTTACAACAGACCTCTCAGCAAAGAATTCAACATTACAAAAGGTAATGACACAATAAATTTGGGATACAAACATGGAAATGTTATTTTTAATCCATAGAGTTTTAAAAGCAAAGTTTATCAATTATGACTAACGAAATTCAAAACTTAAGGGACTTGTTCATTGAACAGGGCCGTGAACTTTTTGATTCTTCAAAACAACAGCAAGAGGAGCTGGCGATGATCAAAAAGGAGGCGACTAACGAAAGACTGGTCCGACTTGTCGAAAGACAATTGCAGTCGTCTGCGGACCAAAACAGAAGGATCAATGAATCCTTTAATCAATTGCACGTTAGCCCTGAAGGCGAGGCAAGCGAGTGCTGTGAGGCAATTTTTGTTCAAACACATAATTTGATCGAAAGAAGTCCTGAGAGTCACGTAAGGGATGCAGCTATTATTAACTGTATTCAACGCCTTAATCACTTAAATATCACTGGACTGGGATCCCTTGGCGCATATGCTAAGAGCATTGGCCATGTTGAGATCACCGCATCAATGCACGACGCTCTGGTAGTGGAAAAAGCTATTGATGAGGATCTGTCAGAACTGGCAGAAGACGTCGTAAATAAAAGCGCCGTTACTGTAGGTGGAGGATAAAGTTTTTCGTTTACATTCTGTGTAGGCGCTACCCACCCAAGGAGCTTAGAAGACAAATCAACAATCAGTAGGTTAACCTATTTCTTTAGGTTGAATGTTCATTTTTTGTGCTTTCCGATCGCAGTTTTTTCCTTGGTAAAAATTAAGTCGAAGCATAAGGGTGATTAAAATCACTGCCTGCGATAACAAATGTTTCTCTTTTGTGGGTGTGAGTTGACATACATTTGATTTGTTCTTTGATACTGGCTGACTCACTAACGTGAAATACTGGATTGAAGCGATTCAATTACAGGTTGCACGGGGTTAGTAAGGTTAATGAACAGGTTGGGTTAGCAGGATGGGATCGCAAGATCTGTCCGTCAACCTTAACAGGAAAGATGGTTTACATCCGAGCGATTCAGCAACAAAGGCAGGTTAATCCCTGCCTTTTTTTTTTAAAAAAGATTCCGGATTATGAGTTTAAATGGTCCTTATATTGTTCCTTTTGATCAGATAGATCTGAATGATATCCAATCAGTAGGTGGGAAAAATGCATCACTCGGGGAAATGATACAACGTCTCGTTCCAAAGGGAATAAACGTTCCCGGCGGTTTTGCTGTTACTTCGGTGGCTTACTGGGAGTTCCTTGAACAAAATCATCTGGTTGAAAAGATCAGCGACATTCTTGATACACTTGACAATGTCAAATTTGGCAATTTACCGGTCGTAGGTAGCCAGATAAGATCGTTGATTCATGGTGCAGAAGTGACTGAAACTGTGAACAAAGCTCTTCGTGCAGCATATAAAGACATGTGTACAGGAGCAGGTCGTGAATTGTCTGTGGCTATTAGGAGCAGTGCAACAGCTGAGGATCTGCCTTTAGCAAGTTTTGCAGGTCAGCAGGAAAGTTATCTGAATATTGTCGGAGAGGATGCGGTGGTGCTCTGCTGGCAAAAATGTGTAGCCTCGCTGTTTACCGACCGGGCGATAAAATACAGGGCCGACCAGGGATTTGATCACATGGAAGTGGCATTATCGGTAGGCGTTCAGCAGATGGTCCGTTCAGACATCGGAAGCGCCGGAGTTGCATTTACCATTGAACCGGACACCGGGTTCAGGGATGTTGTTGTGATCGATGGTTCATGGGGGCTTGGGGAAAACGTGGTAAAAGGGAATGTCGACCCCGATGAATTTGTTGTTTTCAAGCCTTCTCTTGCAAAGAATTTCTTCAGCATTATTTCTAAAAAACTGGGGAAAAAGCAAAAAACAATGGTGTATGCAAACAGTCCCGATAAAAAAGGCAATGTAACCACTGAAAATCAGGACACCGCAGATAAAAAGAAAGATCAGTTTGTTCTTGACGATCTTGAAATTGAAAAATTAGCCAGATGGTGCATTCTTATTGAAGAGCATTATAAGCTGCCAATGGACATAGAATGGGTTCATGATGGTNNCTTTACACCTATGAATTGAAAGAAAAAAGCACTGTGATTACTACTGGAATCGGATTGGGAAGTAAAATTGCTACCGGTAAGGCAAGGATTTTGCATAACCCGGAAGAAGCCGACAGGCTGAGAGAAGGAGAAGTACTTGTTACAGGAATAACAAACCCTGACTGGGACCCGATAATGAAAAGATCAGCGGCAGTGATCACAGACAAGGGCGGTAGAACCAGTCATGCAGCGATTGTGGCAAGAGAATTGGGAGTTGTTGCAGTAGTAGGCACAGGGAATTCGACAGAATTGATAATGGATGGCCAAACGGTCACTGTTTCATGTGCCGAAGGGAAAACAGGGAAAATATATGAAGGAGAATTAAAATGGGAAGAGCATGCCTTTGATACCAGGGAACTGCATCTCCCAAAAACTGAGGTGATGTTTATCCTCGCTGATCCTGACAGAGCTTTTCAATATTCATTTCTCCCGAATAACGGTGTTGGATTGATGCGTATGGAATTCGTGGTAAGCAACACGATACAAATTCATCCGATGGCACTGGTAAAGTATGATGAATTGACCGATCCGGAAGCACTGCGAATCATTGACGATATTACGCGACAGTATCCTCGAAAAACAGACTATTTCATCGATCATCTGGCTCAGTCTGTGGCTACTGTTGCGGCCGCTTTTTATCCTAAGGATGTGATCGTAAGGATGAGCGATTTTAAATCGAACGAATACGCAAATCTGATAGGAGGAAAACAGTTTGAACCTGCTGAGGAAAATCCGATGATCGGTTTCAGAGGTGCATCAAGATATTACAGCCCCCTTTACAGCGAAGGATTTAGGCTTGAATGTGAAGCAATGAAAAGGGTAAGGGATAAAATGGGCCTGACCAACGTCAAACTGATGATCCCATTTTGCCGTACAGTTGAAGAAGGTCGAAAAGTTATACGTTTAATGAAGGAATTTGGTCTGGAACAAGGTAAAAATGGACTGGAAATCTATACGATGATCGAGATTCCGAGCAATGTAATTCTCGCCGATGAATTCGCAACAGTATTTGATGGTTTCTCAATAGGTTCCAACGATCTCACGCAGCTTACTTTAGGGCTGGACCGGGATTCCTCTCTTGTGAGCGACCTGTTTGACGAGAACAATGAGGCGGTAATAAAACTCCTTCAGCAGGTGATCAGATCTGCTCGTAAAAGCGGAACAAAGATCGGATTGTGCGGGCAGGCTCCCAGCGATCATGAAAATTTTGCCAGAATACTGGTCGAAGCGGGCATCGACAGTATTTCATTCAATCCGGACGCCCTTGTGAAAGGGATACAAAACATTCAATCAGCAGAAAAGAATATCAAAAGTTTGTCGGTATAGCCTTTTCATTCCACACACACTTTACAGGTCCCGATACCGTCCTGCATAAGCGACGGAATATGTTGTGAGTCACTGATGGTGTTTAATACCTGTGTGTGTTTTGAATTGTAGCGGTAAATGGTAATGCCTTTTGCTTTGTGCCTCCATGCCTGAAGATAAGCATCTTCAACATCTTTAACCGTTGCTGATTCGGGGAGGTTAATTGTTTTGGAAACAGCATTGTCAGTATGTTTTTGAAATGCCACCTGATGACCAATATGGTATTTGGTTGAGATCCCCAGTGCAGTTGGAAAGAGATGTAATATTTCCTTTGGGAGTGAATCAAGGAATGCCTTTTCGGATTCAGAGCGCAGTTGCTTTAGAACATCTTCCTTGCTGTATCCCAGTTTTACCAGTTTATCAAGGAACAACTGGTTTACTTCAGGCAGCACTTCTCCGTTCAGGACATTCTTTCGTTCAAATACCAGGGCAAAGACCGGTTCAATTGAAGAAGTGGTATTGGCAAGAATAGAAATGGTTCCTGTAGGCGCTATGCTGGTACGGGTGGCATTCCGGATCGGTGTGTCTGGGAAATAGATGCTCTTATCCCAGTTAGGGAACACTCCGCGATCCTGGGCAAGTTCAGCAGACGCTTTAAAGCTTTCTTCATTAATAAAAGACATAAGATTATCTCCCAGGGCTATTGCTTCCTCAGAGTCGTACGGAATACCTAATTGAATAAGCATATCTGCCCAACCCATCACTCCCAGTCCGATCTTTCTGTTGCCTTTTACCATCTTTTCAATCTCAGGAATGATATAATTATTGACCTCAATGACGTTGTCCAGAAATCGTATGGATCTGTGAGTTACGTTTTTGATCTTTTCCCAGTCAATGTCTGCTTTACCATCTTTAAAGGTTAACATTTTAGAAAGATTAAAGGAGCCTAAATTACAGGCTTCGTAAGGCAGCAAAGGCACTTCCCCGCAAGGGTTTGTGCATTCTATTCTTCCGATACCAGGCGTTGGATTGCCTCTGTCGATCTCATCAAGAAAAACCAGTCCGGGGTCTCCGGTCTCCCAGGCGGAATTAATAATTAATTGCCAGAGTTCAAGCGCATTTATTGTATGTACAATCTTTCTAGTGAGGGGGTGTTTCAATTCCCACTTATAACCGGAATTCACCGCTTCCATAAAGGCATCAGTTATCCCAACGGATATGTTAAAGTTGTTTAAAGTTCCTGACTCCTTTTTTGAGGTTATGAATTTAATTATGTCAGGGTGGTCAACATTTAAAACCCCCATATTTGCACCTCTGCGTCGGCCTCCCTGTTTGATGTGCTGAGTTGCTGCATCGAATATCTTCATAAATGATACCGGGCCGGATGCTGTCCCACCGGAATGACTTAAATAATCTCCCTCAGGGCGAAGATTTGAAAAATTGAAACCGGTACCGCCTCCACTTTGCTGAATCAGGGCGGCGTCTTTTAAAGTCTCGAAAATTGGTTCCATGCTGTCCTCAACCGGCAATACATAACATGCACTGAGTTGTCCGTGTTCAAGCCCGGCGTTCATAAGCGTAGGTGAATTAGGCAAAAAAGTAAGGGTTGACATCAGATTGAAGAATTCTTCTTCCCACTCTTTTTCATTCTCACGGTTCCCGAATTTACTCTCAGCAGCAGCGATCGCTTTAGCAACACGACGAAAAAGTTCCTCCGGTGTTTCTGCCAGTACGCCATATTCATCCCTTCTCAGGTATCTCAACTGAAGGGTTTTTAAGGCATTATCGCTTAGTTTAATCATGATAAGACGGAATCTTATAAAAACAAGTTAAGTAAGCGTATGTTTGTTTTTATTGAATGTACAAGGTACGAAATTTCGTTTTCACAGCAGATTATTATGTGAAATATCAATCAATTAGAATTGCAAACGGATCATGACAAACGAAAAACTTAAAGTTATTATTACAGGTGCGACCGGAATGGTCGGTGAAGGAGTTCTCATGGAATGCCTTGTAAGTGATGACGTGGAAAGTGTGCTGGTTATTAACCGCAGACACGGAGGACAGAATCATCCCAAGCTAAAGGAGATCATACATGAGGATTTCTTTGATTTCAGCCCAATTGAGAGTCAGCTAAAAGGCTATGATACCTGTTTTTTCTGTTTGGGTGTATCGTCCGTTGGAATGGCAAAAGAAACCTACGAGCGTCTTACCTATGACCTGACCATGCATGTTGCAGAAGTTCTCTCAAGGCAAAACCACGACATGACATTCTGTTATATATCAGGTGCAGGAACAGACAGTACAGAAAAGAAAGGAATGCATTGGGCACGGGTAAAAGGGAAGACTGAGAATGATCTTGGAAAATTGTCATTTAAAAGAGCGTTTGCCTTGCGTCCGGGTTTCATTTTGCCGATAAAGGGTCAAAAGAATGCACATAAATTTTACAGGTATGTTAATTGGATATTTCCAATTGGCAGGTCTCTGATGCCCGGCAGTTTTTGTCGGCTCACTGAACTTGGCAGGGCAATGATTGAATTAGCAAAATCGGGGTATGACAAGCATGTAATCGAAGGCAGGGACATTATCCGACTTGGCAGTTAAAAAGTCATGCTTTACGCTCCAGCCTGTAGAATTAATCTATAACTACTTTGTAGGTAGGGTCTTCAAAGAAATTAACCTCAATAACTGCTTTTGCATTGCCAAGAAGTGTACGGCAATCGTCGCTTAGATGACGCAGATGCACCTTTTTGCCAACTTTAGCGTAGCGCTCAGTTATCTTGTTAAGAGCCTCAATAGCTGACATGTCAACGACGCGACTTTCTTTGAAATCGATCACAACATGTTCCGGGTCATTATTAGCATCGAACTTCTCATTAAAAGCGGTGATCGATCCAAAGAACAGTGGCCCATATATTTCGTAGTGTTTCCATCCATTCTCATCAATGCTCTTTCTTGCGCGGATCCTTTTGGCATTGTCCCATGCAAAAACGAGGGCAGAGATAATAACTCCCACAACCACTGCCAGGGCCAGGTTATGCAATATGACGGTAACTAATGTGACAAGTACCATTACAATGATGTCTGACTTTGGCATTTTATTGAACATTTTCAAACTGGCCCATTCAAATGTCCCGGCAGCAACCATTATCATTACACCTGTGAGTGCCGCCATTGGAAGTTTCTCTATAAGGGGGGCGCCGAACATGATAAAGACAAGTAACATTACAGCGGCCATAATCCCTGAAAGTCGGGCACGTGCACCGGAAGAAACATTGATCAGGCTCTGGCCGAGCATTGCGCATCCGCCCATTCCTGAAAAGACTCCGGATAAGATGTTTGCAGTACCCTGTGCGACACATTCTTTGTTCCCTCTGCCACGTGTGCCTGTGATCTCGTCAAGGATATTCAGAGTCAAAAGGCTCTCGATCAGTCCCACTCCTGCAACGATGGCTGCATAAGGAAAAATAAGGGTCAGCGTCTCCATACTTAAGGGTACTTTTGGTATATGAAAAGGCGGGAACCCGCCCTGTATTGATGTAATGTCGCCAACGGTCTTTGTGTCAATATTAAACACGATCACCAGGACAAATACGGTAAGAATCGCTACAAGAGAAGCAGGAACGGCTTTCGTAAGTTTTGGTAACCCCCAGATGATTACCATCGCTAGAAATGCCAATCCGGAAAAAGCCAGTAGGTCTATCCCATGCAACCAGTGACCGTCGCCTCCTTTAAACTGGGCTATTTGTGAGGTAAAAATGATTATTGCCAGACCATTTACAAACCCGAAAATTACAGGGTGAGGAACAAGTCGCATAAATTTTCCTAATCGAAGGAATCCGGCAATAAGTTGAAGGATCCCGGCCAGGATCACTGTAGCAAAAATGTATTCAGGACCATATTCAATTGCCAGGGAGAAAATAACTACAGCTACAGCTCCGGTTGCACCGGAGATCATTCCCGGTCTTCCTCCAAGGATCGATGCTACAAGGCCCATCACAAATGCAGCATATAGCCCTGTTAGTGGAGACAGTCCTGCTATCAACGCAAAGGCAACAGCCTCTGGAACCAGTGCTAATGCTACAGTTAATCCACTAAGGATCTCTGTCTTGTAATTTACTTTTTGTTTAAAGTCAAAAAGGTTTAAAAATTGTTTCATTTACTTATCCGGCAGGAAAATTTATTTGCATTATGTATCGGTGCCCCCTGGAAACACCTCAAAATATCATTGAAAAAGGCAGAACATTGCTCAACAAGATCTGGAAAAATATGACCAAACGGGCCGCGATATTAGCACTTTCGATCGTGATTCAAAAACAAACAGGGGCATAACAGCGGGGATAATAGTTCATTAGGTTCGTCATGATTTCTAGGATTGCAGGATCCAGTTCCTGAGATCACAGTCGAATAATCAAATGGAAACATCAAATTGACACGCTTTAAAGCACTGTATACCAGCTTGTAAGCACAATATTGACAAATATTACTGCTCTATATAATCCAGATCATAGTATGTAATGTTCTGAAGTCGGACCTTGCTGTATCCCCCGGATTCTCATGGACAATAAATTCGTATTAATGAGAATAGAGTGAAGCAGTAAAAAAATATCTGTAATCTGAGGATACTGATAGCATTTTTTACCAAAGAAAGGCGGGGAATGCTCTCCGCCTTTTTTACTTATTTATACATAGAAGGCCCATGTTTGTTATCAATAATTTACCGCATACGGCAGATATCAGGGTCAGGATCGATGCAGATTCCAGAGAGGAAATATTTACCGGGGGGCTACATCACCTGAATAATGTCCTTCAGGAGAATGCTTGTTCGGGCGAAGAACAAAAATGGTCCGTTGTTCAGCCTTTGCAGTTGAAGTCCTTTGATCTGAGTTCACTTTTCATTGAGTTCCTTTCAGAGGTACTTACTTTATCCTATACCGAGCGTGTTTTGTATTGCAAACTTGAAATTAAGGTACTGGGTCAAATGGAAATCGAATGCAAGCTCTACGGCAAACCGGTTGGTCGTTTTAATGAAGACGTTAAGGCTGTCACATATCACGAAGCTGATATTATCTGCGATGAGGCTGGAAAATGGCACACTAACCTGATCTTGGACATTTAAAATAAGTGGAATGGATAAAAAATGGATCAAGAAGATTGATAATGTTACCTGGGAGATACCTAAAGGGTACAAGCCATTTATGCAGGTGCCGGCAAGATTCTTTGCTGAAGAAGAAATGATCAGTAATATCATGGGGGACCGTTCACTAGAGCAGCTTGTAAATGTCACCGCATTACCTGGTATTGTAAAATGGTCGCTTGCAATGCCTGATATTCATGAAGGTTATGGTTTTCCAATTGGTGGTGTTGCCGCCACTAAATTTCCGGATGGGGCTATTTCTCCTGGAGGCATTGGATATGACATAAATTGTGGTGTACGGTTACTAAAGAGCTCATTACATTTTGAGGATGCAGAGGAACAGCTTGAAAGACTTTCGAAGGTTATGTACAATAATATCCCAAGCGGTGTCGGAGTGGGTGGTCAGATCGCCTTAAAGACCAGTATGCTAGATGAAGTTCTACGTGAAGGGGCAGGTTGGGCCGTGAGTCATGGTTTTGGTTATTTGGAAGATCTGCAGATGATTGAGTCCAATGGCTGTCTGGAAGGTGCCGATCCGCGTTGTGTGTCATTGTTTGCTAAAAAAAGAGGGCATGACCAGCTGGGGACCATTGGAGCAGGGAACCACTTTGTAGAAGTTGACAGGGTAGATGAGATATTTGATATTCCTACGGCCATGGCGTTTGGCCTGACAAAGGGACAAATTGTTGTTCTAATACATACGGGGAGCAGAGGACTTGGACACCAGATAGCTACCGATCACCTTCGCCAAATGGTAGGAGCAATGGAAAAATACCAGATAAATGTACCTGACCGAGAATTGGCCTGTGTTCCATTCGAATCGGAGGAAGGAAAGAATTATTATGGTGCCATGCTTTGTGCCGCAAATTTTGCCTGGGCGAACAGGGAAGTGATCACATGGGAAGTTCGGAAAGCCTGGAGCGAGGTTTTTGGAGAGAAAGCCGGACAACTTTCTTTGCTATACGATGTAGCCCACAACATTGCTAAACTAGAAACACATATTGTCGATGACATGCCGATGAAGCTTGTCGTCCACAGGAAGGGTGCTACGCGCGCTTTTGGTCCAGGTTCAGAAGAACTGCCCCTGGCTTACAGGCACACCGGGCAACCGGTTTTGATTCCGGGGAGCATGGGCACTAATTCTTACGTATTAGCCGGAGGAGTTAAAAGCATGTCTATATCTTTCGGTTCATGTTGTCATGGTGCCGGAAGACGCTTATCCAGGAGAGAGGCCAAAAGAATTGTAGATGCGCCTCAACTTAGAAAGAAACTCATGAGCAGAGGTGTATTTGTTCAGGCCGGATCATACCGCGGTATTGCAGAGGAGGCACCGGTAGCATACAAAGACGTCGACCTTGTTGTGGAGACAGTATGTAAAGCCGGTATAGCCATCAAAGTGGCAAAACTAACCCCCTTGGCAGTCGTAAAGGGGTAGAATGTTACGGATCAGTGATTAAAGTCATTCAGGAGACAAGTTTAAGTTCTTGTTTTTGTGATTCTTCCGAACGTAGGTTTGAATTGTTCTTTGATACTGATTAACTCTCTAACGTTGAATACTGGGTTAGAGAAATCCGATCACAGGTTTAGCGGGGTTAACACAGGTTATTGACAGGTTGAAAAGGCTGGGTGGGTTCGCAAGATCTCTCCATTGCACTTAACAGGTATGATGGTTAACGTCTAAGTGTTTCAATAACAAAGGCAGGTTAATTCCTGCCTTTTTTTATGCTGGTAAATTTAAATTTTGATACATTTGCCAAAATAAAAATTTAATGTTTTTATATTTTCTCATTTATATAAAATCTCCATATTTGAGATAAATCTTCAATCATTTGCATATCTTGTGCGGCATTATTCAATTTTACCACTATGAAAAGTCAGTATCTGTTTGCCATATTAATTCTATTTTTTAGCACAAACACTTATAGCCAGGATTACTTACAATCCAGTAAGGACAGCATTATATATCCTGATTTGTCTGAAGGGATTCCGGTCAGAGAGGAACTTCAATTTCTCAATTTTGAGGATAACTTGAATTACAAGTACATTGACGGTCTTTCCGAAGAGGACAAATTAATAACTTCAAAATCAAACACGGCCAGGATTGTAATTCGTTTAGACAATAAAAACATCGGTCGTGTGGTGCTTTATTCCAGAATATTCAATGCGAAAGATTCATCCAGATATAATCCGCTGAATTACCTTGAAGGTAAAGTAACTATCTCAGCTTACAGAAGGGATGTCAAGGTTGAGGAACTTTCCAAATCACGTGATTTTGCGGAATCAGGATTTCAACAATTCCATTTCAATACTTTCAGGCAGGGAATTGACAAAGTGGAGATCGCTTTTCAATCGCGACACCCGGATTTTAGGTTCTTGGTAGAAAAATTAAAGGTAATACCATACACCAAGAAGGGTTCTGAGAAATACAGGAATGTAGAGAAACTGGAAAGAAATCTGAATACATGGACCGATAGTATCTCTCAGAGTGCTGCCGATATTAAAGCAATATACACAGAGCTATTGCCGTCAATTGAGAATTATTACAATACATTAACGACGATAATTTCAGGACAAAAGTTTCAAGATGTCGCCAGGGCAAGATCCATCTCACTTAACCCTTTTACCGACGACAAATTCGTTGATGTTTATGCTAAGATGCTGGAAAAAGCAAGTGAACAGGACAGGCAGAAATTTGAAAAATTGTCAAGAGAACTTAAACCGTCGACAAATCTGACTCAGGTTGCGATGTCTCTTGATAATATAATTCTGGGCGGAAAATTTAGCTCAATGATCAATTTGATCGATGGCCTCTTTGATACTCGGATCATGCTTAAAACGCAATCTGCTGAAGAACTCGAGATACTGGCATTTGACGGGCAGTATTTCTCCAAAGATCAAAAAATGCTATCAAAAAACCTGAAGTTAACCCCTGTAGGAAAAGACTTAGTTAAACAAATAACTGTGGTCAAAACGGAGAACCAGGCGATGGCAAAGTACATGCGAGACATATCAGAATTTATTCAGAGTGATGCAGAATACTACAAGATGATCGCAGAGGACGCAGCGCTCGCTAAAAGATTGAAAGAAGAGATTGAAGTCCTTATTAATACCATTATCGACGATTGTCTTATTGATGGAAGCGAGGAGATGATGGACGAAAAAGTTAACTTCACAATAATCTCCACCATGCTACAAACTAAATTTGACGATGAGGTGCCCAGAAAAACTGCCGAAATGTGGCTTCTTAAAAGCTCGTCAATAAAGAATGTCAAGAGGTTCAATGACCTGAAATCAGAATACTACGAGATGATCTCACTTATCAAAATGCACTATGATGTTATCTACGAGGTAAATCCAGCAAGCCGACTCACACATTTTGATGATGTTCCTGCACTTGACAGCAGATTGAAAAAGGATTGGGTGGAGAAGCAGCAGGCCCTGATAACTGAATACACCAAAGAGGACGGCCTTCAGGAACTACTATCAAAGGCTTCAGGAAAGGATCTTTAATTTTTGAATCATTACCTGCAGAAGTGATTACTTGCCGTGACCTCTGAATGAGGCAGGTTACAGGAAAAAGAAAGCGTGCCACTCCCTAGTATCTGTCTTTTTCATCCTTGGTATTCATGCAAGGGTGATCCCAGGGAATAGATCGGGAGTACACCGCTTTGCTCCGTGATCCCGTTT
>DJML01000032.1:25486-27313 GCA_002436505.1 Bacteroidetes bacterium UBA6491
GGAGAGAGAGGGATTCGAACCCTCGGTACCCTTTTGGGGTACACACGCTTTCCAGGCGTGCCTGTTCGACCACTCCAGCACCTCTCCTGTAAAGAATTCACAAAGGTAATTCTTTCAATCTGAATAATCTTGCTGCATTTGAACTTGTGATGGTACTTATGTTCTCTGCAGTATCTTCTTTTACCTGAGCCAATGTTTCTGCAACAATTGAAGTGTACGAACTTTCGTTTCTTTTTCCACGGTAGGGTACTGGTGCCAGATAAGGTGAGTCTGTCTCAAGAAGAATGTGTTCAAGTGGAATGTCTTTGAGGATCTCTCTCAAATTGCTGTTTTTGAATGTGAGAACACCACCAATACCAAGCATAAAACCAAGTTCTATGATCTCCAAGGCTTCCTTATCGGTACCGGAAAAACAATGGAAAACACCGGTCAATCCTTCAACATTCATTTTTCTGATGATCTTTATCAATTCGCCAGTGGAATCTCTTGAATGTATGGCCACAGGAAGATTGTATGCTGCTGCCCACTTGCATTGTTCAATGAAGGCCATCTCCTGAAGCTGTCTAGTAGATTTGTCCCAGTAAAGATCCATCCCTATTTCTCCTACGGCTATGTATTTGTCAGTCTTAAGTTCCTGCCGTACAAATTCCAGTTCATCTTCAATGGTTTCAGGTTTTACAGAGCATGGGTGTAAACCTATCATAGGACTGAATAGATCAGGATCCGTTTTAACAACGTCCCACATGGCCTCAGCAGTAGAGGATTCAATATTTGGCAAAAGGATCCTGACAAGACCAGCTTGTCTTGCTCTTTCAATCACTTCAGACAGATCATCTTTGAACTCATCGGCGTAAAGGTGAGCATGTGTGTCAATGAGCATTATTTCCAGTTTATTTTTTCTTTGTTCAAAAATGCTGCGATCCCTTTTCTGCAATCTTCAGTTTCACGCGCCCTGGCATTTTTTTCTGCGGCGTACTTCAACGCCGTTTCTAGGTCCATTGTCTGAATATCACTGATTAATTCCTTAATTATTGCCAGGGATGTACCTGAGGTTGTTTTCGCTAGATTCAACGCAAATTCGTGAACATAACTTTCAATTTGATCAGCAGCGATAATATTATTGATCATCCCTAATTTGTAAGCCTTATCGGCACTGATGATCTCACCGGATAGCATCAGTTCGCGCGCTTTTGCATCACCCAGCTTTCTTAAAAGAAATACCATAACAATTGCGGGGACAAATCCAATTCTGGCTTCAGTATAACCGAATGTTGCATTTTCAGTAGCAAAACAGAAATCGCAAACGGTGGCTAATCCGCACCCTCCGGCTAAGGCGGCCCCATTCACTAACGAGATCACGGGTTTGGACGAGGTATATATCATCTGAAACAATTCCATCAAATGGTTGCTGTCCTCCAGGTTTTCCTGATATGTGTTTTTTTGCAATTGCTGGATATAGCCCAGATCAGCACCTGCACAAAAAGCTTTGCCGTTTGCTTTAATTATGATAACACGGATGTCAGTGTCATCGTTGAGTTCTTGAAATTGTTTCTTTATTTCATGTACAAAGGCATGATCAAGTGCATTTCTTTTCTCTGGTCTGTCAAGGGTAAGGTAGGCTACACCTTCCGATTTCTGAACTGTGGTGTACTGCATAGGACAAAGGTAATTGTTATTATTTATCGTCTTAAGTAATTAGTGCAATGACAAAAAAAAGGCTCGCTGTTAAGCGAGCCTTTTTACAAGCGTATGTGTTTATATAAGTATTAACGAGCAACGGTGATGCGCTTCACAGCGTATGAGTCTCCGTTGCGAACCTGTAGAAGG
>DJML01000035.1 GCA_002436505.1 Bacteroidetes bacterium UBA6491
TTCCGGGTTACAATTGACCATGATCGCTTCATAATTCATTTCTTCAGCGGCAAGCAGGCCGTGAACACAACTGTAGTCAAATTCAATACCCTGCCCAATTCTGTTGGGACCTGATCCGAGGACCACAATCTTTTTTCTGTCTGTGATGACAGATTCATTCTCGCCATCAAATGTGGAATAATAATAATTCGTTTTTGATTCGAACTCTGCTGAACAGGTATCTACCATTTTATAGACACGGTTGACACCAAGCTCTTTTCTTTTCGCATATACATCGTCTTCAGTGCAATCTCCAACGCAATGCGCGATCTGGAAATCAGAAAACCCTTTTTCTTTAGCAATTCGCATCAGCTTTACCGGCAGGTTAGCAAGCGTATGCTGCTTAATGCTCCTTTCTGTTTTCACCAGGTCATATATCTCTTCAAGGAACCACCTGTCGATCTTGGTAATGTTCTGTATTGAGGTTATCGGCACACCAAGGGCAATTGCATCGCGTATATGAAATATTCTGTCCCAGCTTGGGTTCTTCATGCTCTCAATGAGTTTTTCTAGATTCCGCTCATCCCATCCGTCGCACCCAAGACCCATTCGTTTGATCTCAAGGCCCTGGCATGCCTTCTGAAGGGCTTCCTGGAAACTTCGGCCTATTGCCATTACTTCGCCAACAGACTTCATCTGAAGGCCTAATGTTGGATCAGCTCCTGGGAATTTGGCAAAGTTCCAACGGGGTATCTTTACCACTGTATAATCTATCGCCGGCTCAAAAAAGGCCGAAGTGGTTTTCGTTACCGGGTTTTTCAATTCGTCGAGGTTGTAACCTAAAGCAAGTTTAGCTGATATTTTTGCGATCGGATACCCGGTCGCTTTACTTGCAAGCGCTGAAGACCTTGACACCCTTGGGTTGATCTCAATAGCTATAATGTCCTCGTTCTCCGGGTTTACTGAGAACTGCACATTACAACCACCGGCAAATGTTCCTATGCTTCTCATCATCCTAAAGGCCATGTCCCTCATGTCCTGAAAACATCTGTCAGACAATGTCATTGCCGGAGCGATGGTTATGGAATCTCCGGTATGAATTCCCATCGGGTCAAGGTTTTCAATGGTGCATATTACAGCAATATCGTCTTTACCATCACGCAGCAATTCGAGCTCATATTCTTTCCAACCCAGTACTGCCTTTTCTACCAGGACCTCATGCGTTGGAGAAGCCTCAAGTCCTCTTTTGATCGCCTCATCAAAATCCTCTTTCCTGTGCACAAATCCGCCTCCGTACCCGCCGAGAGTGTATGACGGCCTGATAACCAACGGGAACCCTAGCTCCTGCGCTGTTTCTTTGCCTTCCAGGTATGAATTTGCAATTTTTGATGGCGCTACCGGAACGCCTATGTCTACCATCAGCTGCCTGAACTCCTCCCTGTTCTCAGTCTTTTCAATGGCATTGATATCGACTCCTATGATTCTGATGTTATACTTTTCCCAGATTCCCAGTTCATCAACTTCCTTGGCCAGGTTAAGGGCTGTTTGCCCCCCCATCGTCGGAAGAACGGCGTCAATTTTTTGTTCCTGTAATATCTGTTCAATGGATTCAGGTGTAAGAGGTAGCAAATAAATGTGATCTGCCATCACCGAATCGGTCATGATCGTAGCAGGGTTTGAATTAATAAGAGAGACTTCGATCCCTTCTTCCATTAATGATCGCGCAGCCTGACTTCCTGAATAATCAAATTCACAAGCTTGTCCGATAATGATAGGACCACTTCCGATGATCAGTACTGAGCGAATAGACGTATCTTTGGGCATTCTTTTCAGATTAAATTCGGCAAAATTACTTTTTTTAGCCCGGCAAACTTAGAATTGTGGAAAAGGTTTTCAAATGGCGCAGATCAAATATTGCCTATACCCTATATGGGAGAGGCAAATTACCAATGATCGCTTTTCACGGATACGCCCAGGATAAATCAGTATTTGAAGCATTACTTCCAAGTCTGGAACAGCATTACACCATTTATTCAATAGATCTTCCGTTCCACGGAAACACTTACTGGGCAGAGCCTTTTGAACTGGACCAAAATGACCTGGAATCACTGGCCATTTCCTTTATAAAAGAGATCAATGTTGAAGGAATGGTTAGTCTTATAGGTTACAGCATCGGTGGTAATTATGTGCTTGGCCTTGCGCAAAAATGTCCTCAAATTGTTGATGAGATTTGGTTGATCGCAGCTGATGGTCTTGGCCCGAAACCTGGATTCAACTTTATTACCAAAACGATAATCGGCCGTTCTTTTTTCCTGGGATTCATCCATTTCCCATATTTAGTATTTGCCGGCATCTGGGCATTAGAAAAGTTAAAGATCATGCCAATACGTGTTGCAAAGTTTTTTATGTTCAACATTGACACGCGTAAAAAGAGAAAATTACTTTACCTGAGATGGAGGAGTGTATCAAGGATCAGAGGGAACATCAGGCTCGTAAAAAACCAGATAAGGCTGTATAAAATTCCGACTTACCTCATATTTGGGAAGAACGACGGGGTGATACCTGTTGTTAACGCTGAAAAGTTTTCAAAGGGACTTTCATCTGCCCGTGTGTTGGTCACTGATCAGGGTCACCAGATGCTTGATCCCGAGACCAATCAGTACATTGACATTATCATCAAAGAAAGGGAATAAAAAAACCCCGCCGAAGGCAGGGTTTTAAATTTTATTATGTTCTTATTATTAGTTCAATTTTTCACCTTCGCAAGCGTTGATGAATACATTAACTGAACCAAGATTGAAACGCATTACGCCAACAACTTCAATGTGCTCACTTGCCCATTTTAAGCCTGTAGAGTAATCTTCACCGATAGTCATTTCCTCTGTTCCGCTCTTAGTCTGGCCACTGGTCATTGGACCAATGTTTAGACCCCAGGCACCATTGATGCCTTTTCTAAGTACGTGCTTGTGAACTGCATTAACTCCTTCAGAGTGTCCTGCCTGGTATTGAGTTACCTTGTCCTCAAGAACGTAAAGAGCCAGGTAGTTGTTCTCAGGCATGTCCTTGAAAGCTTTAACCTTGTAGTAAATCTTTACTTTGCCGTCCTGAATTTTATATTTAACAGTGGCATTCATTTCTACAGGAGCACCATTATGAGCAGCAATTGCATCATAACACATTTGCTTTTCTTTGGTTACGTTAACTGATCCCCCGTCACGTGAAAGTTGCAATGCATCTCCTACCGAGAATGAAGGATAACCCGTAACGCCTTGTGCATCATCCATTGCAGAAGATTCTGCATTGATCATGTGCTCTGCAAACGGGTTTGAAGAATACGCTGAAAACGGTATTGCATCACCTGCTGAGTTAGCAATTAATTCAGCAAAGGTTGCCCAACCCCAGCTTCCGCATGGAGGGCAATTCGTGCCTGTGAATTTAACAAGTATGGCTGTGTTGTCTTCAGGTACAGAAAAGCTAGACGGATCAACATTGGATGTGTTATCGTCTTTTTTCGGATCACTGCCTGAATCCGAACATGCTGCAAAAAAGAATGCAGCCGTAATTGTCAGAATAAATAATTTTTTCATTCGCTTACTTACTAATTAATATGTTTTGATTTGCACACGAGTGCAAGTTTTCGAAGATATACTAAATGTATTGTTTTCACCAAGTGAACTGCCCGAAAATTGTATTAATTGACAATTTTTTACATTTATCAGGCATTACATGCCCAATAATCTTCGCTTCTATACCCATGGATCTGGAAACATCAATAATTGTACTTGCATGTTTTTCATCTATATAAAGTTCCATTCGATGACCCATATTGAACACTTCATACATTTCTTTCCAGTCAGTATCCGTTACATTTTGGATCGTTGAGAACAAAGGAGGGATGTCAAAAAGATCATTTTTGATCACATGGAGGTCATCCTGTATGAATTTCATGACCTTCGTTTGTGCTCCTCCGCTGCAATGAATTATCCCGTCTATTTCAGAAGCCGGAATTTCATTAAGTACTTTTTTGATGACCGGGGCATACGTTCTTGTCGGTGACAATATTGATTTACCTACATCGTGATGCATGCCCTCAACTTTTTCGGTCAGGCGATAAGGCCCGATATAAACCACTTCCTGGTCCAGTTCCGTGTCATAGCTTTCCGGGAACTTTGCGCCATAATATTTTGATAACAGGTCGTGCCGTGCAGAAGTGAGACCATTGCTTCCTGTTCCTTCATTGTAGAAGGATTCATACTTCGATTGGCCATAAGAAGCAAGTCCGACAATAACATTTCCCGCTTTGATCCTGTTTTCAATGATCTCTGATCTTTTAGCCCGTGCGGTCACGGTTGAATCTACGATGATGGTTCTTACCAGATCCCCTACATCTGCGGTTTCTCCTCCGGTGGGAATGATATTGATCCCCGCTTCCCCCATCTCTTCAACAAATTCATTTGTTCCGTTAATTATTGCGGATATAACCTCTCCGGGTATCTTGCTTTTATTTCGTCCAATTGTGCTGGAAAGAAGAAAGTTGTCTGTAACGCCGACACAGATCAGGTCGTCGATATTCATTACGATAGCATCCTGTGCAATGCCTTTCCATACTGAAAGATCACCGGTCTCTCTCCAGTACAGATATGCAAGAGAAGACTTTGTGCCTGCACCATCGGCATGCATAATGTTACACCAGTTCTCGTCATTGCCCAGATGGTCCGGGATTATTTTGCAAAATGCATTGGGGAAAAGTCCTTTGTCCGATTTGGCAATAGCCGCATGAACATCTTCTTTTTGTGACGAAACCCCTCTTCTCGCGTACTTATTTTTCTCTGCCACTAATTCTTTTCAAGATAGAGCATATTCCCTTTACGGCTCACGCTCTTATATCCACGGAACAATGCATTGCCCAGCGATGCCGGCTTGTTGTTCTCTACCATCTTAAACTTCACGTCGTTGAATTCCACATCGCCAAGTTTTAAGGATGCAACCTTAAATGAACTACTGTACAGCTTTGTTCCATCAGTCAGCTTGATCTTTTCGTCGCCCTCCTTGAAGTCGGAAGCAGAAAGATCCCCCGTTTTGAAAAGCTGCTCAACCGTTGATTGTGGTATTTCATTTTTGAAAGACGTAGAATCGTATTCGAATTTGATCCTCTTACGTCCTACCATCCCCATGATGTAAAGCTTATCCCTTACCTCGTTTACTTCTATGATGTCAAATTTTTCTCTCAGCTCTTTTTCTGCAGCTTCTTTAACTAATCGCTCCTGTTCTTCCTGCGCTTTCTTGATCTCATCAGCATGGTCCTTGCCGTATTCCTGTATAAAATCGTATCTGGCCTGAATGATGACCTTTGAGGCAATGTATCCGCCTTCTGGCAATGCCGCAGCATTGGTGTCGTAATTGGTCACTTCGGGAGACCCGATATCAAACTCATATTTACAGTTGACGACTTTAACTTCGGTACGTCTGTTCTGCTGGTGTTCCTCTTCAGTACACGGTACTTTTTTTCCTCCTTCACATGCACAGTGGTTTACCAGTTTTGACTCTCCATATCCTCTGGCTTCCAGTCGCCATGGATTTATGCCGCCATTTATCATATAATTAGCCGCCGAATCAGCCCTTCTTTGTGAAAGAAAAATGTTGTACTCGTAATCTTCACGACAGTCCGTATGTGAGCCGAATTCAACCTTCATTTTAGGATATTTTTTCATTTGCTCAACCAACTGGTCAAGAACAACCTTTGACTCTGTACGCAGGTTTGCTGAATCCAGTCCATAGAAAATAGGCAGTACAAAAATATCGTCGCACTGATTTCTCAAACAGAAATCCTTAACAAATTCAGTGGACTCGTCAAGTCCTACTGTACTGACATCTTTAGGTTCAGCGTCATAATAGTAGTCTTCTCTTTTGGATACATTTATCTCATAATTAACCTCTGGCTTAAGAGGTGTTTCGTAATACCCCTTGCTGTCCGTCATTATAACGATCTTGCTTGTGTCCTGGTCGTTTTCAATAACAACCATTGCATTTGTCAACGGCAATTCAGTGTCGCAATCTGTGATTGTGCCTTTAAGTACAAAAATCAGCGGAGTCATGCTGAATTCATAGATATCATCATCACCTCTGCCCCTGTTCGAAGAAAAGAAACCATGTTCTTTGTTCTCATCCAGAATTATTCCAAAATCATCTGCTTTTGAATTCATGGGGCATCCCATGTTAACCGGCTTTTCCCAATCTGTAGGTCCATCTCCCGTAGGAGCTGAGTACAGAATATCCAGACCTCCAAGTGTTACCTGACCGTCTGAAGAGAAATACAATGTACCGTCTTCATGGATGTATGGGAACATCTCGTCACCTGTTGTATTTATCGTCGGGCCTAAATTGATCGGCTCACCCCAGGTTCTTCCTCGTCTGACGTAATTGACAACATATATGTCCTTGGTTCGTTCTGCTTCCGGTCTGTTCTCGTCCTGCAGGGATCCGGGCATGTCTGAGACAAAATATAATTTATTCCCGTCCGGAGACAGCGCAGGATGTCCGAAGTTGAAAGAATCATTGCAAAATGGCAGCGGGTCAGGTTGGATCTCCCATGTGGTTCCTCGCTTTTTCGCCTCATATATCTTACATGTCTTTTCTTTTCCTTCCAGACCATTACACTGAGTGAAATACATGGTACTGAATCTTGGGTCAAAAGTGTTGGCCCCTTCATTTACGGCGGTAAACCCTTCCACCAGAACAGGATTGCTCCATTTATCTGCTTTCCCTTTCTTGCTTTCCCTGGTCACCACATAGAAATCTTCAAAATTTCTGCCTGTCCATTTAAATTGTTTGTTGCTTGTTCCTTCTGGTCGGTCAGAAGTAAACATGATGGTGTTCTTTCTTCTGTCACCATATCTTGGAACCCGATCATCGACCTTTGACATGTTTGCAGGTCGAAAATCCTCAATTATGTATCTGGTTTTCTTATCAGCGCATTTAAGTGCCAGTTCGCAACCAGCTATTTCGTTGTCAACCCTTTCGTCAGCAGGGTTCATTTTTTTATATTCCTTAAAGCTCACCAGGGCCTCTTCATAGTTGCCCTCTTCCATTAACATCTTCGCCTGCCACAGATAAACCACAGGATCTTTCATGCCATAACGGATTGCTTTTGCATACATTTTCAATGCATTCTTTGAATCGTGATTGTACCGATAGGCCTCTCCTGCCCTGAAAGCAGCAACCTGTTTATCCTCTCTTGTGATCTCCGCACCTGATCGAATTACTTTATTGTACTTGTCAGCTGCAACTGCATATTCGTGCAGATCGTAACTTTTGTTTGCATCCTCCATTGTAGCCTTACATCCGTAAAGAAAAATGCCACTCAGAACGATCAATAGAAATTTTGAAACAGTTATAAACTTCATATAGGTGTAGAAATTAGAACTAACAATCGCCAAAAATCACCAATTCTGCACCTAAAAACAAATATTTTTTAAGCAGTTGTGGTGTAAGTTTTGACCTTGTCCGAACTATTGAACTAAATAAACGGCAGAAAGCGCTTATCTGGTATAGAGAAGCTCCCTGTATTTGGGCATCTCCCAAAGGTTGTCATCAATGATCCTTTCAAGTTTATCCCCTCGATATCTTATTTCGCTGAACAATCCTTTCACCTTGTCGCTGTAGGCAACAGCTCGTTGCTCCGAATCTGTGAGCTTATTGGCCTTTTTCCTCTCTTCGACCATTTGATCCACCGCATTTTTAAAAGCGTATGCGTGTTCAGCAAGATTTTTCAGGACCTGGCGTTGCGGTTCGATAGCAGACTCCGGCAATCCAGCTTCTATTAATGAGTTTAAACTATCAGCAACATCTGCCTGGTACCGGAATGCCGCCGGAAGTATCTGAGTATACGCTAACTCATCAATTATACGGCCCTCGATCTGGATCTCCTTGGCAAAGCCTTCCAGCAGAATTTCATATCGGGCATGCAGTTCTTCTTTTGAAAGAATGTTGTTTCTGCCCATGAGGTCCATTGTAGATTCGCTAATGAATGCTTTTACTGCTCGCGGTGTGTCCTTTATGTTTGAAAGCCCTCTTTTTTCCGCTTCTGCAGCCCATTCCTCACTGTACCCGTTGCCCTCGAAAAGGATTCTTTTTGAATGCCTGATGTAAGAAGCGAGCGTTTCGAGTATGGCCTCTTTTTTCTTTAATTTTTTGGATTGAATGAGTGCCTCAACTTCTTTTTTAAATTCAATAAGTTGGTTGGCGACTGCGGTATTAAGGACAGTCATTGGTGATGCGCAGTTCTGATGAGAACCTACAGCTCTAAGTTCAAACTTGTTTCCTGTAAAGGCAAATGGTGAAGTTCTGTTCCTGTCGGTGTTGTCGACAAGGATCTCAGGTACGTGTGCAAGGTTGATCTTTTTGCCTTCATTTTGTGACGCACTTGGTTTTAAGCCTTTTTCGAGCCCATCCAGTAATTTGGTCAGGGTGCTGCCTATAAATATCGAAATTATCGCAGGCGGCGCTTCATTCGCGCCAAGCCGGTGCTCATTGCTTGCACTTGCTATACTTGCCCTTATCAGATCATTGTGGTCGTGAACAGCCTTAATGGTATTTACAAAAAAGGAAAGGAACGCCAAATTAGAGTCAGGGTTATTGCCGGGTGCAAGTAAATTGACCCCTGTGTCTGTGATCATTGACCAGTTGTTGTGCTTTCCTGAACCATTAATCCCTGCAAAAGGTTTCTCATGAAGCAAGGCCTTAAAACCGTGCTTTCTTGCAACCTCATCCATGAGGTCCATAAGCAGTTGATTGTGATCATTGGCAAGGTTAACATCCTCGAACATCGGAGCGCACTCATACTGCCCGGGGGCCACCTCATTGTGCCTTGTCCTTAACGGAATTCCAAGCTTCATGGATTCGATTTCCAGATCATACATGAAATTGAAAACGCGATCTGGAATGCTGCCAAAGTAATGGTCTTCCATCTGTTGGTTCTTGGCAGCAGAATATCCGAACAATGTTCTCCCGCACATAATCAGGTCAGGACGGGCATTGTAAAGAGCGCGGTCAACAAGAAAATATTCCTGCTCAACACCCAGGGAAGCGGTTACACGCTTCACGTCGTTGAAAAACAATTTGCAGGCACTTGTAGCTGCATGATTTAGAGCCTGCAGTGACTTTAGCAAAGGGGCTTTAAAGTCGAGCGCCTCGCCGTTGTATGAAACAAAAACCGTTGGGATGCAAAGTGTTTTACCAGCTGTGTTTTCGTAAATAAATGCGGGAGACGATGGATCCCAAGCCGTATATCCACGGGCCTCAAAAGTATTCCTCAGCCCACCACTTGGGAGGCTTGAAGCATCAGGCTCCTGTTGTACCAATTCATCTGCCGAAAATTTATCTACCACAGTACCGTCTGAAGGATGGTAAAAAGAATCGTGCTTCTCAGCGGTAGATCCTGTAAGTGGCTGAAACCAGTGTGTATAATGTGTAGCTCCTCTTTCAATTGCCCATCTTTTCATTCCGGATGCGATCTGGTCGGCTGTGTCCCTTGAAATTGATGTGCCATTGATAATGGCGTTTTGAATGGCCTGGTAAGCCTCTTTGCTTAGATACCTCTTCATTTTTTCATCGTTAAAGACATTAGAGGCGTAAATATCTTTGATGTTCTTATTTAAAAGATCTGGTTTAGCGTCAGGGCGCTCATTTGCTACTTCAAGGGCTGAGAATCTCATACGTTATGCAATATGTATTTTCAAAGATATGGTTGTTATATCCCTGTTAAGGATTTCTTTAGTGTATTGTTCGAACAAATTATTCACAGGACATTACATGCCACCAGCTTTCAGCTTTTCGGCATTCTCTGCTATTTGCAATTGATCTATAAGTTCTTGAATGTCGCCATTCATGACTTCATTAAGGTTGTGCTTTGTAAGATTGATGCGGTGGTCCGTTACGCGGCCCTGTGGGAAGTTATAGGTACGAATCCGATCACTGCGGTCACCGCTGCCCACCAAGATCTTGCGGGTCGCCGCCTCCCTGGCCTGGCGCTCGCCGCGCTCCTTGTCGCGCAGCCGGGCGAGCAGTACCGCCATTGCCTTGGCCTTGTTGCGGTGCTGGGAACGGTCGTCCTGGCATTCCACCACCAGGCCGCTGGGCAGGTGGGTGATGCG
>DJML01000068.1 GCA_002436505.1 Bacteroidetes bacterium UBA6491
ATAACGATCCGCTTTTTGTCCCTGGACTGTTCATACACGAATTCAGGAAACGAAAGAACCCTTACTCCCAGATCAATTGCCTGCATCAATTCGGGGTTGTCCTGCCGGGCATGCATTCCTAATATGATCAGATCAAGATCACCCGTGATGTTTTCAGGATGCCATCCCATCACTTCAGGTAACAAACCGTTTTCTGCCAAACGACTTCTGGAAGGTTCAAATATTTCGTCATCGCTTCCGGAAACAGTATGGCCGTTGTTCTTTAACGCAATGGCGATGTTATGCATTACCGCTCCGCCAATGGAAATCAGGTGAATTTTCATATTAAATTGACATCAAAGTAACAATAAATAGATACCTGTTGACGTATTTTTTAAGAACATCGTGGTCATAAATGACAAGACTAATATTCACTTGTATCTTACTTCTAATCTCATTGATGGTCATCCAGTACACGATTTGGACCAATTCAGCATCTGTGACCGCTGCAGAAGTTGAATCTGTCGAATCTATCGAGGTCCCGATTCATAAAACGGATGTGAAGCTGATCCGGCAACAGTATATTTTAACTTTTGACGATAAAGGCAAAGTGATCCTTGTTAAACGTGAGATCCTTATTGAGGTATGATCAGATCAAAACCTGTAATTCTAACTGGTTGTAAATAAACCAGTATCCGAATAATTCCACAGCAAGGAACGAAATTGCATATCTCTGATCCTTTTTTTTGAAGATCAGAAAGATCTCAGCATATTGAGGTCCGGACTCCCTTTTGTGAATACGGATCAGTTTATCCTCAAATTCAAGTTTTTTGATATTTAACCTGTGCCGCTTTAAATACTTTTGAAGCCGGATATGATCCTTTCTGATCTCGTTGACATTAAAGTTGTATCTGATCCTGGCCATCTTCAGCATGTTAGTAGTGTCCAGTGAATCAAGGGTCATCTTTAAGAACTCAGCACTGGCGATGTATGGGGTCAATGATTGAAATTTTCGCGTTCTGAGGGCGTTCAATACTGAATCAGCAAGTTCAAATGTGGTGTCGCAAAGCACGATCCCATAATGCAGTTCCAGGCTGTCGCGTTCTTTATTCTGGGCATTTGAATAGGAAGATTGCAATGCAATAATGAAAAATAGTAAAACCGGAATTACCCTTCGCAACAGATTCATTTGCCCGAAATTTAGCTAAAATCAATGCAAATTCGCATCATGACAATAAAATGATTTTATTCAATAACATATTATCAGGTACAGGCGTTTTATCTGTGTCTTATAGGAATAGTTTTTCTAAAAGGATTAATTGGTTTTACGATATGCGAAAGGTTGGCTGGGAAGCCGACCTTTTTCATTTTATCATCAAACAGGTATAAAAAAGTTATACCATCTAACATAATTGTTATATTTGTCTAACTTTGTGAAAGCAATGAATCGATCAAAAGTATACCTGTCGTTTGCCCTTGTTATTATATTGGGATTTTCTTCGTGTTCTGATACGTCGCGAAACCAAACCAGTGGTAAGCCAAAAATTGTTGTGACGACGAATATCATTGCGGATTGCGTTAAAGAGATCGTTGGCTCATCGGCAGAAGTTTATTCCTTAATGGGTGCAGGTGTTGACCCTCATTCGTATAAAGCGTCTCAGGGGGATGTAGAGCTGCTGCTGAAGGCAGATTTGATCGTGTACAATGGCCTTCACCTTGAGGGTAAAATGTCCGACGTGCTGAAGAATATTTCTAGCAGGAGAAAAACGATCTGTCTGTCGGATGGATTGGAAGCAGATGCCATCAGGTCTATTAATCTGCAGGCGGATGTTCATGATCCGCATTTCTGGTTTGACATCATGAAATGGAAAGCGGGATTGCAATATTTCGTTCATGAATCATCACGCTATTTTCCTGCAATAAAAGATTCATTGATCGCACGAAGCATCGTTTATTATGAAAAGATGGATGATCTGCACAGGGAGGTATTTGAAAAGTTACAGACCATTCCTTCAGATCAGAGATTGTTAATAACATCACACGATGCATTTGAATACTATGGCGAAGCTTACAATATATCCGTCCGTGGACTTCAGGGAATATCAACCTTATCGGAGGCCGGTTTGAAAGATGTGACGGATTTGGTAAATTTCATCACTGATAATGAGATCAAAGCGGTCTTCATAGAAAGTTCAGTTTCGAAGAAAGCCCTGCTTTCCGTAATTGAGGGGTGTCACAAGAAGGGGCACGATGTTAAGATCGGAGGGGAGTTGTTCTCGGACGCCCTTGATTCTTCCGGTGAACCTGGCGGAAGTTATCTCGGGATGTTGAGGTATAATACCCAATTAATTGTCAATGCATTGAAATGATCAAGGAAATAAAAGAACCGGTAATAGAGGTCCATAATCTGACCGTTGTTTACGACCGTAAACCGGCAATATGGAACATTGATTTCACCTTACCGAAGGGCCAGATCATCGGGGTGATGGGACCTAATGGTTCGGGCAAATCGACATTGCTCAAAGCGATCATGGGCGTTGTAAATGCGAATACGGGGTGGGTGAAAGTAGCAGGAGAGGACATCGAAGGAGTTCGCAAGAGAGTAAGTTATGTGCCTCAGCGTCAATCTGTCGACTGGGATTTTCCGGCTACAGTTTGGGATGTGGTGGCCATGGGAAGATTTGCCTTGAAAGGTGTATTTAAAAAACTGAATGCTGACGATCGATCGGTCATTGAAGAGAGTCTTAAAAAGGTCAACATGTATACGTTTGCAAATCGGCAGATCAGCCAGTTAAGTGGTGGACAACAGCAACGTGCATTTCTGGCCCGTGCATTGGCGCAGGAAGCAGATATTTACCTTATGGATGAGCCGTTTGCCGGTGTTGATGCTTCAACGGAAGAAGCAATTGTTCAACTTCTGAAGCAAATGAAAAAGGAGGGCAAGACGCTTCTTGTAGTTCACCATGACCTTCATACAGCCCAAAATTATTTTGAATGGCTCGTGTTACTCAATACAAGGCTTGTAGCATCCGGACCATTGACAGAAGTGTTCGATACTGCATTGCTTGAAGATACTTACGGAGGTACGCTGACAACCCTCACAAAGGTTGCTGAATTGCTCGACAAGAACGATATGCCCATGAGGCACAAATGATGGAAGCGTTTCAGGAGTTCATATCATTTTTCAGGCTTACTGAACCAAACGTCAGAGTTGTCTTTTGGGGAAGTCTGATCCTTTGCGCGTCTTCAGGCCTGGTCGGGACATTTACTTTTCTCAGAAAAAGATCTCTCATTGGCGATGTTATTTCTCATTCAGTTCTGCCGGGAATATGTCTTGCGTTTCTGATAGGCAATGAAAAAAACTTAATCGTACTGATAACAGGTGCATCAATAACGGGTTGGATATCAACGTATCTTATAGATGTCATTACGGCAAAAAGCAAGATCAAAACAGATACTGCAATTGCCCTTGTCTTAAGTGTGTTTTTTGGTGCCGGGATCTTGTTACTGACAAAAATTCAGCACTCAGGATACGGTTCACAGTCGGGTCTTGATAGTTTTATCTTTGGAAGTGCAGCAGCTATGAATTTTTCCGATGTGAAGTTATTTGGGATTTTTGGATCGCTGATGATTTCCATTGTTCTTATTTTTTACCGTGGATTTCTTCTTATTTCTTTCGATGAGGATTATGCCGGTGCAATAGGCTTTCCGATCAGATTTCTGAAATTTCTTTTATCAGTGATCACAGTAATTACGGTAGCAATGGGTGTACAATCCGTAGGGGTGGTTTTAATGTCAGCTCTTCTGATCACACCTGCAGCAACTGCGCGATTCTGGACCCATCGTGTTCCTTTACTGGCCGGACTGGCGATGGTATTTGCCGGAGTTTCAGGTATTCTTGGGTCGGCAATATCTTATACAAAAGCAGGTATGCCCACAGGGCCCTGGATAGTTGTAGTGGTATCTTTCTTTGCTTTTTTTTCGGTCGCATTTGGCAGTCAAAAAGGGATTTTCCCTAAGTGGATAAGAAGAAGGGTCAATAATAAGCGCATCCTCGGCGAAAACATCCTGAAGGTGTTCTACAAACTTTCAGAAGGGACAGAATCAGGTTATTCTTTACAGGAACTTATCAGCTCTACACCGGTAAAGGAAGCCGATCTGATGAACGGTTTGAGAATATTGCAAAAAAATGATCTAATCGGAAAGGCCAACGATAAATGGTTCCTTTCAGAATCCGGATTTCGCGAAGCAAAAAGTGTAGTGCGCAAGCATCGTTTGTGGGAACTATATCTTTCCAAATACATGAACCTTAAGGCGGATCATGTGCACGATGATGCGGAGGGGATCGAGCACGTGATCACCGCTGAGATCGAGAAGGAACTGGAAAAACTCCTCGACTATCCGACCGTTGACCCACACGATAGTGAAATACCTTATGAGTAGCGATTTTTGGATCATATTGACCGCTTGTCTCGTTGCAGCTTTGAACGCCTTGCTGGGTAGTTTCCTGGTTCTGAGGAGGATGGCAATGATCGGGGATGCTATATCACATGCTGTCCTGCCGGGTATTGTCATTGCATACTTCCTGTCCCAGTCACGCGCTACGCTTCCGATGCTGGTTGGAGCAGCAGCCACCGGTCTTCTGGTAACAGCTTTGATCGAGTTCCTGAACAGAAAGGTGAAGCTGCAGTCCGATGCATCCATTGGAATCTCATTTACATTCCTTTTCGCAGTAGGAGTGATCATGATCTCCTATTTCGGAACAAACATTGACCTTGATCAGGAGTGTGTGCTTTACGGAGAGATCGCTTATGTCCCTATGTATAATATTGCTGTGGGTGGAATGGACCTGGGCCCTCGCCAGGTATGGATCGTCGGCAGTGTCCTTTTGTTCTCCATAGTGTCAGTTATTTGGGGGTACAACCGGTTGGCCGTAACAACCTTTGATCCTGAATTTGCGGCCTCGGTCGGCATCAACGTTGTCTTTTGGCAGTTCTTCCTTATGGGAGGAGTTTCACTCTCGACCGTTGTGTCATTTGAGTCCGTTGGCGCTGTGCTTGTAATTGCACTTTTAGTTGGACCTGCGGCAACAGCCTATTTGATCACGAACCGTCTGACACCAATGATCGTAATGGCTATAATTGCAGGGGTCATGGCTTCGGTGATAGGTTATTATCTGGCTAAATATCTGAATGCATCCATTGCAGGAGCGATTTCTGTAGTAATAGGAATTCAGTTTGCCATTACCATAGTGATTGTCTCCATTAGAAGACGATATAATAGGCTGAAGTATGAGCCTTCACAAAACGCACCAGTGTAATTATCTATCTTTGTTATTCGTTTGTATTTAACAGGAACAGATGATCCGGTTCGTGATGAGCATATTGGTTATTTTGCTCGCTTCAGGTATTTCTACTGCTGCGGGTACGAAGGATTCATCACAATTTTCAACGGGTACGCCGGGGGTTAACAAAACCAGTGATATCCTTAAACCTGTTCTGGTCATTACCAGGGATGATATCAGAAGGACGAATGCCTCTAATCTTGCAGAATTGTTGAAGTATCATTTGAATTTTGATGTTGTCTACCTCGGGCGCAACGGATACGATGCGCTTTATCTTGGTGGAGACCGAAAGAACCTGAAAGTGTTAATGGATGGTGTGCCACTGTTCACAAATGCTCACGACAGGGTAGATCTTAGTTCTATCTTTATCCATAACGTAGACCGCATAGAGATAGTGAAGGGTTCATTTTCTGCGCTCTGGGGAACAGATGCAGTGACACTGGTGATCAACATTATCTCGCTGAACCTGAATAAGGATTACACTCAAATCAATGCTGGATTGCATGTCTCAGATCCCGGATATCATGATGCCAAAGCAAAATTTCAGTTAAATACTGCTCGTCACCGTTTCAATTTATTCGGAAGCAGGTCCTTCTTTAGCGGTTTTCAGGGCATAGATTCAGCAAGGGTAATGCAATGGAAACCACTGGTAAATTATAATTTTAATACAGGATATAGTTATACATTGATGAAAGGCATTGAAGCATTCGCATGGATGGACAACACCTTTCAAAAAGTTCTGGACAGAAGTTATCCTATCCAGAATACAACCCGGGCTGTCGACCACGAGTTGAATGTTAATCGAGGGGTTTATGTGGCAGGAATACAAGGGCAGCTTAGTAAGTACCATCATTTTAGATTTGATCAGTCCATCACCACATACCATTTGAAGGATCTTCGAATCATGAAGGAACTTACAACTCTAGAAGAAAGAAAGGAAGACTTTGAAAACCCTTCGGACAGTCTGAATTACAGGCAGTTCAGGACATCGATGGTCCTCCGAAAGAAACCGGAGAACAAAGTTGGATATACAACTGGTCTTGAATTCATACACCAGGTTGATAAAGTGGTTGGAGTACGCGAAGCGATCAAATCAACGATCACAGAGATGTCTTTTTTTGGAGGATTGGAGTACAGGCCGGATGAAAGAACAGAAATGGATATGACAGTTCGGCTTTCCGGAAGTTCTAAATTTAGAACACCTCCGATCTATGACGGTAATTTTAAGTACCAAATGACCGAGGACGCTTTCATTTATCTGAGTTACTCAAGATCATACCGCACACCGTCCTGGAATGAACTGTTTTACATTTATGACCGGCCGGACATCAACATTCAGGGAAATTTGAACCTTCGTTCTGAAGCGACGAATACTTTCTTTGGAAGATTCGATATTATCGGTGATCACATGGATTTCAGGTTCTCCCTGTTTTTTCTCAACACTAGGAATGGCATTGAACTTGCCCTGAACGATAAAGAAAGGAATTCATACAAGTTTGTGAACACAAGATTGTTTAAATCAATAGGCAACATTGTAGAGGTAAATGGTGACTTCAGGTATACTGACTTTGATTTTGGAATATCAAATGCCGGAGTGAACAGATTTCCTGACCAGGTGGGCAATTATAACTTCACCATCGAACTGATCGCCAATGTTCAGCAAGAGATACCTGGAACAAATTTAGAGATCTGGGTGTTCAATAAATTGGTGACATCCCGTACGGATCTTATAGAAAATGAGGACGGGACACTGGAAGAACAGCAACTTGACGGATATACTTATTCGGATGCCGGTGTATCATACTACTTTGAACGGGCACATTTAAATGTGAGCATTGGGTGTAAGAACATCTTTAATACTCAAAATACGTCCGGGTTGTACTTACCGGTTGAGAGATTGAATGATGAACAGATAGACCGAAGGATACCAGTAGCCCTTGATTATGGTAGAAGGTTGTGGTTGTCTGTATTGTGGGAAATATGAGAAGGACTCTTGAAATATTGTCAATGCTTATCATCTTAACAGGGTGTTTCGCTGATGAAAATGCCATCGACCATCTTCCTGCGGAACAGGTGACTTTAACGACCGATTCGGATTCAGCTGACCAGATATTCTATAGTTTTCGTGATAGAAAGGTAATTTCTAAGAACAGCTTACATAAATGGGATTTGGCATTTGAATGCAGGTTCAATGGTTTCGATATTTTCATAAACAGTGGTCATGGTATGAAGGTTTATAATACAAGGATTCAGGACTTCAGGGTTTCTCTCACTCCTACGGACCTGCCATGGGAAAAGGACCGTGGGTGTGGTGACCTGAACCTGATGTGTATCGGCGAATGGGGGGACCTTAAATCTGACAATCCACTGTCTCATAAATACCTTTATATCCTGGACCTTGGCGTGGACGAAGCGGGTTATGAGTTGGGATACAAGAAATTCCTTGTCGCCGGTTTTACTGATGGATCTTATTTGATCAGATATTCTGATATAAACGGGGAGAATGAGCATTTGAAACTGATTGAGAAGGACACAGATTATAATTTCGTGTATTTTTCAATTGCCCAAGGAGGCAGGATCGTGAAAGTGGAACCACCAAAAGATCAATGGGACATATTGTTCACACCATTTATTGACTTTTATTCTGGGGAAACAGGGCCTGAGGACGTCATTCTTAATGACGAATCTTCCTTAATTTATGGTTTGATCTCAAACCCTTCGAAGATAGAAACAGGAATTGATTCTACGAATCCCTGGGACAAGGTCACCTATTTCGATACTGAAAATGTCAGTTTTTCAAGGCACACAAATGCCATAGGAAAAAATTGGTACGACTGGAGCAATGCATTGGGGGAGTATAAGGTCAGGAGCACATTGTTCTTTGTTCGAGATGATGGCACAGGTACCTATTTGCTGAGGATCAATTCATTTGTCAGGGATAAGAGATATTCTACCATTTCTTTTCAGTTTAAAAATTTGTAATCAGGAAGGTTTCAGGGTAATTTTGCAGCCTGATTTTAGAAACCTATGCAAAAATTAATTTCATACTTATTTATAGGGGTGACCATGTTGTCATTCTCATGCAAGAAAGGCGATGCTGACAAAGAGCAAAACGGGCAAGAGGTTGCAACAAGTAGTGATAGTTTGCAATTACGTGAACCACTGCCCTCCGATGAAGCCCATTTGAAGAATATAAGGCAATTAACTTTCGGCGGAAACAATGCTGAAGCCTATTTCAGCTTTGATAACACACGGTTGATCCTTCAATCTGATTATCAGAAATGGGGTGTAAAGTGTGACCAGATATTTAACATGGATATCCTTCAGGCAATGACGGACACTATAATGCCTCCTATGGTAAGTACTGGATTTGGCAGAACTACCTGTAGCTTTTTTCTGCCGGACGGAAAACAGATATTGTATGCGTCAACTCACCTGGTTGACAGCAACTGCCCTCCGGTTCCTGAATACGTTCAGGGTGGACCATACCTGTGGCCAATATATTCATCGTATGATATATTCATAGCTGATGTGAATGGAACCATTAAAAAGCAATTGACCAACGAGCCAGGATACGACGCGGAAGCAACGGTATCTCCAAAGGGGGATAAAATTGTATTCACCTCTGACCGGTCGGGCGATCTTGAACTTTACACCATGGATATGGATGGTTCAAATGTCATTCAGATCACTGATGAACTTGGGTATGACGGCGGTGCTTTCTTTTCTCCGGACGGTTCTAAACTGGTATTCAGAGCTTCACGACCTAAAACAAAGGAAGAAGTGAAAATGTACAAGGATTACTTGTCGCGTGGCCTGGTTGCACCTACGAACATGGAGATATTCATTTGCAATACCGATGGATCGGACCTCAGACAGGTCACGAACCTTGGCAAGGCAAACTGGGCGCCATATTATCATCCGGCAGGGAAGAAAATAATATTTGCATCGAACCATGAAGCAGAAAGAGGCTTTGCTTTTCAGCTTTACCTGATCAATGAAGACGGGACAGGACTGGAAAAAGTAACCAGCGAAAGCAACTTCAACGCTTTTCCGATGTTTTCATACGATGGTAAAAAACTTGTTTTTTCTTCCAATCGTAACAACGGCGGTACGCACGATACTAACGTTTTTATCGCTGACTGGAAAGATTAAATAACTTTTAATCCTTTGAGATGTGACGTTTCATTTACGAGTGTCATGTCGAAATTTCTACCATCTGCAGTTTCAAATTTATAGAGACACAGATTGGTGTGTTTGAAACTGTCCATTTTACTGAGATGAATATCCAGTAGGACACAAAACAGTGCTTTCATTGTTCTTCCGTGTGTGCAGATCAGAATGTCTTCCATACCTGAGTCGTCCATTACCTCCTCTATTCCTGTTCTTAACCTTGAGGCAAGTTGCCTTGGCGTTTCTCCCCCTTCTGAGGTAATGTCAATATTTCCGGAGTTCCATTCGTTAAGGATATGGTAAAATTCATCTTTAATATCCTTTGAAAACTCTTTCCCTTCAAATTTACCCCAGTTGATCTCATCTAAAGCACCCATTTCGCTGATCTGGCGGCCGTTGTTGGTGAACAATTCAATGGATTGCCTGGTTCGAATAAGTTCAGAAATATAGATCTTTGAAAATGGATATTCTTTATATCTTTCATGAAATCGAGCTGCCTGCAACCGGCCGGTCTCATTAATGTGGCTGTTAATGC
>DJML01000002.1 GCA_002436505.1 Bacteroidetes bacterium UBA6491
CACCGACCGCCGCCGACACGGTGAAGATGAACGGCACGCTGGCCGAGTAGGTCTGGCCGCGGAACTCGTAGGCCAGCCGCCGCGCCGTGAACTCGTGGATCTTCACGATCCACTCGCCGTTGGCCGCTGCGTTGGCGGTGGCGGCGGTCTTGCGCTTGGCCAGATCGACGAACAAGCGCACCGCCATGTACAGCAGCACGCAGCCGACGAACGCCTTGAACGGCCCGGGCTCGGGCAGATAGGTGACGCGCAGCCAGGCGACGAGGAACACGCCGGGCAAGGTGCCGGCGATCACCGCCCAGGTGAGCGGCCACACCATGCGGCCCTCGCGCAGGTAGCGATAGACGCCGCTCGGAATGGCGACGACGTTGTAGACCAGGTTGGTCGGGCTCACCGCCGGGGTCACGAAGCCGAGCACGCTCATCTGAAACGGCAGAATCAGAAAGGCCCCGGAAACGCCGGCCGAGGTGACCATCGATGCGATGGAAGTAGAGGAAGCTGTGGAGGAGTATGATGAATACGACTATGAGGAGGAGGCTGTTGAAATGATTGAGGAAGAATATGATGACTACGATTATTACGAGGAGGCAGTTGAAATGATTGAAGAAGAACATGATGACCATACAATTGATTATGATAGAGATCATCCGGTATTGCAAGCATTCGAGGAGAATTGGACAAATGCTGAATCAAAAGCTGAACACGATTTCTATGCTAGGCAGGGAAAGGTCACATTCAATTATCTACAGTACTATTTCAATTTATCTCAGGACAGATCGGTAATTAGCAATGAGTCCTTCAAGGAAGGAAGAAATGAAGCATCTGATATCTCCATTTGGGTTTCAGGTAAAGCTTTATCACCATTAGGTTTAAACCGTTATGACAGAAGAAGATATAGAAATGCTATCAATGAAGGAATGGAAGGGAATAAAAGCGAGCTTGAAAAGATTCTTGAGTCTAATTTCAGCATGTTATATATTGACTTGAATGAAGACCAGTTCGACTTGAAAGCTGTGCAATATATGGACCAGGAACTGGATCAGTACATTCCGGTCCGCACAGAGCCACTAGATAAGAAGTTCTATAATTTTATTCCAAAAGATCCTGTTGTATACCTGAGCCTGAACATTGATCCTTCGAAATTTTTCAAAATGCAGATGCATTTCTGGAAATTGTTCCTTAATGCTTCGCGAGGTGAAAATTATGCAGGAGAGCAACTGGCGGCCTTGGAGATGATCGATCTTTTTCTTGATAAGGACGTGTTATTCCATACTTTGACCGGCGAAGGAATCTTTGTTGTCAACGATGTTCAAATGACTGTCAGGGAATACCCGGGTATGGAGTATGACGAGGAGACATATACTTCAAATGAGGTTATTAAATATGACACAAGCTATGATCCGACTTTCTTATGGGTGATGGCACTTGAGAAAGAAGATTATATGAGAAGGTTCTTATCAATTTACGAGCACATGGGAATGCTTCATAAGAGTGAGAAGGATTACTGGACCATTATTAACAGACGCAGTTATAGACCCGATAAACACCTTAGCCTTGCCATAAGAAACGGAATATTTTTTATTTCCTCTGATTCAACATTCACGCCTGATGTTATGACCAACGGTTTGCCAAAAAACAAATGTGTCAGCGGGAACCAACTGGATGAACTTTATAATATTCAGAACGGTGTATTTGTGAACAGGGACGGGCGAAACGTACCTATCCGTAAATACACCACCCGGTCAATGGACAAAATGCTCAACGGACTGCCGGACGGGCAATTTTCGGTTAAGAAGGTAGAGCAGGGGAAAATTACATTTACAGGATCATTTGAGAAGGTTGATGTTTCCAATGAGACCTTAAGTGAAATGTTACAATCCTTTTTAAAGCTCACCTACTGATTACAACTTTCCAGCGTATGAAATCGACCAGGCGTATAATCATCGTGATCATTGTGCTGCTGCTTCTGGCAGGAGCATGGTATCTGTGGTTCAGCAATAAAACTGAAAAGCGATCATTGAGTCTGGCACAACGAATACCTGATGCCCCGATGGTCATTCGTGTGAGCCCGCTAGAACTTACAAAGATCATTCTGACGGGAGGTCCCTTTAAACTTGACTCAATGCCTTCAAAATGGTCACACCTCATTCGGCCACCACAGGAGATTGGTGTTGATCTTTTTTCTGATCAATGGGTTTTTGGTGACTCGCTGCACCTGTCCTATGCATTTAATCTCACCAGCATTTCAAAGTTCGGCAAATACGTTCAGGAAATCATAGGAGATCATTATGCCATCTCAGTAGACAGCAACAGGGGGTATTACGTATGCAATCCAATAGGGGAAGCATGGCAGATGGCGTGGAACAGTGAAGGACAAGCTTTAATAACCAGCTGGTCAGATTCCCTTTCGTCTGGAAATGGAATTGTGGAGACGTTCTTTACCTCAACAGACACGAATGTATTCGACTGGATAAGAAATGATGTGGGGGTGCAGGCAATGATCAAAAACAGGAGTGTTCTCCCCTGGTATCTGACGTGGTTGGATTCCGGATTGTACAACATGAGTTTTTCCGGTAACGGACTTTATATCAATGACTTTAAGAACAATGCGGCCAATATGGAAGCAAGTTTTTTACTGTTTTGCCCGGAGAAAAGTACGGAGTGGTTGTCAGATGCGGTTAAACACCTGAAATTCGATCAAATATTTAAAAAGCTTGAAATTCAACCGGGGCTTTTGACAGAGCAACGCGCGGTCATGTTCAGGATAGATACCATCTACGTTTCTTCGGAGAAATTCATGACCTATACCTACGATGATGAATTCAACAAGGTTCCAGTGGTGTCTGCAACATCAAACAATCGTTTATCCTGGGAATTGCGTTGTTATTTCAACGACTCGGCTTCGCTAGGGCAATTAGAACAATTATGGAAGGAGAAGGGGCTTCTTAAAGACCATGATCTTTATTTGGATAACCTGATCGTACCGATTCGTTCAAAAGGAAGCATCCTGACCTGCGGGTCATGGAGGGCAGGCGTGAATAGTTCAGCCCTGGCAGATACGATCAGCACGAATAAAACGCACCTGGTACTGAACATCGGCAAATTGCAAAGGAGTCTGAAAAAATGCAATATTGCAGTGCCTCAGAAGTACCAGCTCTCTTTTGATCTGGTCCAAAAAATTGAATGGGAAGGAAATGCCGGTGTTATACTGTTCAACGCTTCTCAGGGCAATCCATTGTCTTCGCTTATTCGCCTAGGTCTGGATTTTTCAAAATGATCAATTCATCTTGCTTATAAGCTGGTCAGCCACAGAATCTCCAATGGAAAGGGATGAGGTTGCGGCCGGAGAGGGAGCATTAATAACGTGTAGCGAGCGATCACTTTGTATGATCTTAAAATCGTCAAGTAAACTTCCATCTACCAGGCAGGCTTGTGCCCGAACCCCTGCAGGCGCAGTTTCAAGATCTTTTTCATTAAGTTCGGGAATCAACCTTTGCAACGCCTTTGTAAAAGCTGATTTAGAAAATGAACGATACATTTCCCCAAAACCGGTCTTCCAGTATTTACGTGCAACCTTAATGAACCCAGGCCAGGTCAGGGTCTCAAGTAATTCAGCGATATTGACATCTGATTTGGTATACCCTTCCCGGGCAAAAGCAAGAACTGCGTTCGGACCAGCCTCGATATGTCCGTTGATCATTCTGGTGAAATGAACCCCAAGGAATGGGAAATTTGGATCAGGAACTGGATATATCAGGTGTTTGACCAGGTGATGAGCTTCTTTGTTAAGCATGTAATATTCACCTCTAAAAGGGATGATCTTGCTGTCGATCGTTCCAAATTCCATACGTGCTATCTTGTCTGAATACAATCCGGCACAATTCAGTATATGAGAAGTTTCAATGTCATTTTTAGCCTGCACGGTATATCCGTTGTCGTTCTTTTTTATCGCAGTGACCTTCTTCCCAAAATGGAATTCACCGCCCATTTCAATTATCTTTTCTCGTAATTTTACTGAAACTTCCATGTAATCAATAATGCCGGTCTGCGGAACTTTAATGCCGCTGATACCGGCACAATGAGGTTCAATTTCTCTGATCTCATCACCGGTTAGCATTTTTATGCCTTCCAATCCGTTTTCCTTGCCCCTTTCTAACAACAGGTTGAGATATGGAAGCTCATGCTCTTCTGTAGCGACGATCACCTTTCCGCAGAGGTCATACGCAATGTTGTTCTCGTCACAGAATTCCAGCAACATTTGATATCCTTTAATGCAATTTATAGCTTTCAGAGAACCAGGTTTATAATAGATCCCGGAATGGATCACTCCGCTATTATGGCCTGTCTGGTGCCTGGATACCCCATTTTCTTTCTCTAGAATGACCAGCTTGGTTCCGGGTCGTTTTTTTAACAAGGCATATGATGACGCCAATCCGACAATCCCTCCGCCTATTACTACTACATCGAATCTCATGATTTAAAACTATGTTGCAGCAAATTTGGTTAAATCATTTAAATCAATTTGTAAAATGAGAACAGGATTCTTGAATATTATTCTCCTGGCATGCGTAATAACGAGACCGGGGCTAAGTGCGTCTCAGGACATAACTCAGCCAATGCCGGTAGAAATCATTGAAAATGGCGACAACGATATTTCAGTTTTTAAATGGGAGGAATTCAGCAAATTGCTGAAACCGGACAACGACACTACGTACATTTTCAATTTCTGGGCTACCTGGTGCCGGCCATGTGTAGAGGAGTTACCTGAATTTGAAGCAATAAATAAGGAGTTTTCAGAGGAGAAGGTAAAGATCATTTTAGTTAGTCTGGACATAAAAAACATGTGGAGCAAGGAACTGACAGATTTCGTGAACAGTCGAAATATTGAAAGTGAAGTGATCGTCCTTTACGAAGTGGACGCGGATAGGTGGATTGATGAAATTGACCAGGAATGGTCAGGAGCTATTCCGGCAACGCTTTTTGTGAAAAGAGGGAATCGTGAGTTCCATGAAGGGAAGATGAATAAAGAACAAATAATTGCCCTTCTGAATAAAGTTAACTAAGCTATTTTAGCCCTTTTATTTGCGGGTTTAAAGGTTTGCTATGTATAAGATGCATATTAAATTGAATTGAATATTGTACCTTAGCAATGAAACTCAAAAAGGTAAACAAATGAAAGTTCTAAAGATTATTGGCATTTTATTGCTGCTAATTATTGTCTTGGCCCTTGTGGCATCACTGCTTCTTCCTAAATCTTTGGAAGTTGAAAGAGAAACGACCATAGATGCACCGATCGAAGTGGTTTGGACAATGGTAAATACCCTTGATTCACAGTCAAAATGGTCGCCTTGGCAGAATATTGATTCTAACATGAAATCAGAAATCATTGGCAAGGATGGCGAGGTAGGCGCTAAATTATCTTGGGAAAGCGACCATGAAAAGGTAGGGAAAGGCGAGCATGAACTAAGCCTGGTTGACGCTGAGTTATATCGTATTGAATCAGCTCTTCGTTTCGTTGAACCATGGGAAAGCAAAGGATCGACATACATCCAGCTCGAAAAGGGCGAGGAAGACCAGACAATAGTGAAATGGGGTTTCAAAATGGAAACGCCAATATTTACAAATTTGTTTATGACACTTTTCAATGCGAAAGGGAACATTGCCAAGGACTACGATAAAGGACTCGAAAGCCTGAGCAATATGAGTGAGGCCCTGGCCTTACAAGCAGAACTTGAACCGACATTTGAAATTCGGAAAGAAGAGCGTCCGGCTATGAATTATCTTGGCATGAAAGAGGACGTCAGAATCGATAGCCTTCAGGCCTATTTCATGAGATCTATGCCACCATACCACCAGTTCATGAAAGAAGGTATTGTGGATACTACTTATCCTGCCAGTGCCCTGTATTACAATTGGGATCCGGAGAACAACGTCACCACAGTTACCTCTGCAATGGTATGGATAGGCACAGATATCCCTGAGAACAAAGAAGTTTACCAGGTCGAAGCGGGTACGTTCCTGATAATTGATTATTACGGGGATTATTCCGGAATGGAAGGAGCACACATGGCTATGAACAAATATATTCAAGAGAACAATTATAATATGCTTGGACCGGTGATAGAAGAATATGTTACTGATCCTGAAAAGGAGGCAGATCCAGGTAAATGGTTATCCAGAATCGTTTATCCTGTTTCAGCAAAAGGAACAGAATAGCCAATCAGACATATCTGAACGAAGGGTTAGCTTGCTAACCCTTTTTTTATGCCTGTTGATTTGACACGAGTTTACGTAGCTTCTTCTTCCTCAGGTAAACAAAATAAGGATGGAGTATCACCCCACTAAGAATTATTGCGGTGCCTAAATAGAATTTCCCGGTCAGGTCATTCCCTTCTTTAAAGATCCAGGCAGCTAGCAAAATACCATATACCGGCTCAAGATTGATTACAAGATTAGTGGAGAATGCAGACAACCTTTTAAGTGCCAGAAGGGAAAGAACGAAGGCAAAGCTTGTGCACAACAGACCAAGAGTAAGAATATACCAGAAGGGATGAATATCCATACCAAATAACAAATGTGCTGGATTCTTATCAATGTTTGACATGGCCAGTTTTCCCCAGTTAAAATCTCTTATATAGAGAGGCAATATCAATGTCAGAAAAATAAATCCTGCTCCGAGTTCAACGGTTGAAACTGCGATCAGATTGTTCTCTTTGATGTAGCGCTTATTAAGGGTTGAAAAAAGTGCTGCGAGGAAAGCTGATATAAGTCCGACTACGATAGCAGGGTAATAAAATTCATCAACATCAACAACAAGGTATATTCCGACAATGGCACTAATGCCCATTATCATTTCTTCTCTCTGAAACTTGGTCCCGGTTATCAAAGGTTCAAGCAAAGCCGTAAAGAGCGAGGCGGTTGCAAAAGAGGCAAGGGTGATAGAAACATTGTCGCCGAGTTTAATGCTTCCATAGAAAGTGATCCAGTGCAAACAGATAATGGCCCCTATTCCGGAATAGCGAAGCAGGTCCTTTGCCGACATATTTCTGATGCTTCTTATGACTCCGGGTATAAAAACAAGTCCGAAGATGCTTATCCATAAACGGTGCCAAACCAAAGATGCCTCATTAAGGACGATCAGTTTTCCCAGGATTGCTGTGATACCAAACAGCAACACAGCTATATGTATCTGAATATAAGCCTTGCCGTTCGGATTCATTTGTTCATTGTGAAAAACAAATAACGAGGATCAGGATCTATTTTTCATTATAAAGGACCTGTAGTATTGTGAGACCCACCATTTCAAGGGTAGGTTTATGAATAGAGCTCATGTTGTCCTTATGGGTATGCCAGAAATCCCCAAACCCTGTACCACCGACAAAATCATGATGAATGATGTCAATTGATGGCACACCGCCTTCATTCATAAAAATATGATCATCGGTTATTAATGACCCCTGAACATTTAAGAAATGGCTCCCATATCCCATATTCTGAGCTGTGCGCCAAACATGTCGGAGAACATCGCCGGCATAATTCGCTGAATGGCCCTCCATAGGGAACATTGCATCTTTAGCTCCTACCATATCCAAAAGTATTCCATAACGAGCTTTGTAATCTTTCACATGAGGGATCTTACTCCAGTATTGCGATCCGATGCACCATGACAGGGTGCCTCCTTCCATTGTCCCTGCGTCTTCCTGGTCAAAGAAAACAATGTCAACACCAACAACAGGATTTTTTACGGAGATCTGTCTTGCGATCTCCAGTAGTACACCTACACCGCTTGCACCATCATTGGCCCCGTCATTTGGTTCGGTCGGGCGATCAGCATCCTCATCTGCCATTGGCCTTGTATCCCAGTGAGCTGCAAGCATTACGCGCGCTTTTGCTGAAGGGTTAAAACTTCCAATTATATTGAGTAAAGAAACCTCGCGCTCCCCTCGTATCATTTTTGTGTCCTGAAGATAAACCGTGTCACTATAGGACCCCAGTTTTTTTATCAGCCACTGACCAGTAAATGAATGTGCTGGAGTTCCAGGAACCCGCGGCCCGAAACTTACCTGTTTTTCAATAAATGAATAGGCTGAATCCGCATTGAATTCGGGTGTGTGAACTGCTGCGTCTGGTTTTTTCTCTATCGAGTTTGAGTCAATTTTGGTGTCGTCTGAATGTTTCTCATCAGAATCTCCGGAACAACCGGACCATAAGAACATACCTGCGACAAGTATGAACAGAATTGAATTGGCTTTAAGCATTTCCTTTAATAAATGTTGTTCCCTCTTTGCTGTCTTTTACAACGATCCCAATTTCTGAAAGGCGGTCACGAATTTTATCAGATGTCGCATAATCCTTGTTATCCTTGGCTTCTTTCCTCAGCTCAAGAATCAATCGTATCAGGTCATCTGAAATATTTGAACTGTCATCAGACGATTCCTTCAATCCAAATATCCCGAATAGAAAAGTCGACATTAATTCCTCAAGGGATTCTCTGTCTTCCTCAGTAATCGACGCTTTGCCGTCAAACACAGAGTTTATCCATTTAACAGCTTCAAACAAATGGGAAATTGCTATTGGCGTGTTAAAGTCATCATTCATTGCTTCGTAGACTTTCGCTTTAAGATCTTCAACCTTTTGGTCAGAAACTCCGGAAGTTTCAAGGTCTTTAATTTTTCCGTAAGCTTCCATCATTCTCTGATATCCTTTTTCCGCTGCTTTAAGTGCTTCATTTGAAAAATCAAGTGTGCTGCGGTAATGGGCCTGTAACATAAAAAAACGGATTGCGGAAGGATCAAACCCCTTTTCAAGCAACGGATGGTTGCCAGAGATCAACTGTGACGGAGTAATTCCTGTGCCTTCACTTTTCGCCATTTTGCGGCCGTTAAAAGTGAGCATATTGCTATGAAGCCAGTATTTGACAGGATCTTTTCCGTAGGCTGCATTGGCCTGAGCTATTTCACATTCATGATGTGGGAATTTAAGATCCATTCCTCCTCCGTGGATATCAAACTGATCGCCAAGGTATTTTGTGCTCATTACCGTACACTCAAGGTGCCATCCCGGAAAACCGACACCCCATCGTGATGACCATTTCATTATGTGATCAGGTTCGGCCTTTTTCCATATGGCAAAATCAAGTGGATTCTTCTTGTCTTCCTGCCCGTCAAGGTCCCTGGTGTTTTGTATCAGCTCGTCGATCTTTCGTCCAGAAAGTTCTCCGTATTCGTTCGATTCTGAATATTTTTCAATATCAAAATAGACCGAACCATTGGATTCATAGGCATAACCGGCATCTATGATCATTTGAATCAGTTCGATCTGTTCTATCAGGTGGCCTGTTGCAACAGGTTCTATGCTTGGCGGCAAAGCATTGAAAAGTTCCATGGTACGGTGGAAATCGACGGTATATCTTTGAACTACTTCCATAGGTTCAATGTTTTCCAGTCGTGCTTTTTTACTGATCTTGTCTTCATCGCTGTCGTCAGTTAAGTGCCCAACATCCGTAATGTTCCTTACATACCGTACCTTAAACCCCAGATGCAACAAATAGCGATAGATCATATCAAAACTTAGAAAAGTTCTGACATTGCCGATGTGAACTTCGTTGTAAACCGTCGGGCCACAAACATACATACCCACAAAAGGGAAGTTAATAGGTTCAAAAAGCTCTGATTTCCCGGTTTTTGAATTATAAATTTTCAGGCCGACCTTCATATGCACAAAAATAGGAAATTAACGTCTTGGAACAGGCGATTTCTCTAATGGAGGATAATTGGTACGTGGAGGTTTGGTTTCCATTTTTATAGCGTCTTCCATTTCTTCAGTTCTTTCTACGGTGATCTCCAGGTGTCTTTCTGTGAAATTGCTGAGTTTAGGTTTCTCTGCACTTCTCCATTTAAATCCTGGCAGCAACTTATTTGCGGCCGGAAAATCTTCAAGTGGATAGATGGTTCCCTCCGGTCTTGAATAGAATGAGATATCCTTTATCTTATTTGAATCGACCCGGATCAGCATTTCACTGCACACAATGTCGTTCACCCCGGTATATGTCATGGAATCCTCCTTCGCGTAATACACGCTCCTGCCATTGCCCTGTACAAACACCCTGTCAAGTTTACTTTCTACAAAGAATGCTTCCATGTCTCTGCCTTTGATCTGGTTGTACCTTTCAGGACCATCAATGCCGACGATAAATGCATTTTGCAGAACATCCATTTTATGGATCTTATTGTTTTTCTGATGGATTATCAGCGTGTCTCCTGTGATCTGATTGCTGTCGGACCATAATACAGGAGCGTAGAACATTTTTATCAATGAATCCGTGAATTCATAGGTAAGTGAATCACACAATCCCTGCATATCAGATTTGTAAATTCTGGCATTGTGATAAGCGAATAGGATCCTTTTCTCAGTAACACTATCTGTTCTGTCAACCATTGTGTCTGACATCATAAACATCGAATCATCGTCCATGTATACTACGGTCATTGGTTTTCCGGTGATCTCCGTTACCTTATTGTTACGGTTATAAACCCCTTTTTCTCCAAGGATCTTAATGTTCTGAACGGTATCAATAAGAACGATGTTGTGATATGCCCTGCCGATTCCTGTATTGCGATCGTATAACATACTGTCAGCTACCAGTTTATTTTCTTTCCCCTGGATATAAGCACCTTTACTGAATTCAGAGGTGTTATTGTTTGTATTATACCAGCCATAATGACAAAAAATGGTGTTTTCGTCACTTCGGATATAAGTTGGGCCGACAAATTCAGCAATTTTAGAATCCGAATTATAGTGCAACGTATCAGAATCCATGGTGTATTCAGGATTTACCAGGCGTACGCTGTCCTTGAATTCAAACTGTTTTGAGCGGCTGTAGAACAGGCCTTTCCTGCTGTAAAGGTTGTCTTTGCCATTCCTGATATGCCCTCCTGTAGTATAAAAAGCTGTCTTGGTGTCAAGATTGTAAAGCAGTGAATTAGTGGTCAGGGTCATTTTGTTATCTTTTAGACGGACGTCCCTCTCCACATATGCAATGCGTTCATCCCCGTCATACTGGAGGTATTCACCCCATAAATTCATGGTGTCCCTTTGCCGGATATAGATATTACCAAAGGCTTCAATCTTATTCTGCTTCCTGTAGAAATATGCGCTGTCGCAATCCATAAGCACATTGTCCTGCTTGAAACGAACGTTTCCGATTACTCTCTCTGCATCAACAATATCTATATCGAATTCTGTGGCATCAGCACCAAGTAACTGGATTTTACTTTTCTCACTTTTTTGGGAATACGCAGCTTGTCCGGCCATAAAATATATGATCAAGCCCAAACCGAAACGTATAAAATTTTTGGCGATAGCCTTTTGTAACATAGCTTTGAAAGGAAGAACAAAAATAATGCAAGCAAGACTAGCAGAATTTATAAAGCTACATAATCTTTTCAAACCCGAAGAGACCATCTTAATTGCGGTAAGCGGGGGAGTCGACAGTATGGTGCTTTCAACATTGTTCATCGAAGCGGGTTATCATATCGCAATTGCTCATTGTAACTTCGCCCTGCGGGGAAAAGACAGTACCGACGACGAGGAGTTTGTACGACTCTTTGCAAAATCCCACAAGGTTCCTTTTCATGTAAAAAAATGTGATACACTTGCATACGCTGCATTGAACCGGTTATCCATTCAAGAGGCAGCAAGAGATCTTCGGTATGCGTTCTTCAATGAACTGGCCAGGGAATTCAATTATCAATTTATAGCTACGGCGCATCATGCAGATGATGTAATGGAGACCATGTTGCTCAACCTGATGCGGGGGACAGGTATTGCCGGGTTACACGGTATAAGACCACTAAGAGGGAACGTCATTCGTCCCCTGCTTTTCGCTGAAAAAGAGGATATAGAATCATTCGCTAAAGAAAAAGGCATCAGGTTCCGACAGGATGTTTCCAATTATGAAGATAAATATTTGAGAAACAGGTTGCGTCATGAAGTTATTCCTGCGCTGAGATCTATTAGGTCGGATATTGTGAGGGCTTTTACGGGAACAGCCGAAGCGGTTTGGTCTTCGGAGCAATTGCTTGAATTTTTTCTTGCCAGGGCAGGTAATGACCTCTGCGAAAAAGCTGGGGCAAGGGGATTTAAAATTCAAATTTCAAAACTCTTGAGTTATCCACAACCGCAGGAAGTTTTGTATTATATTCTAAACACAATAGGGTTTAATCGTAGTCAATGTGCTGATATTATGCAGTCTGAGACAGGAGCAGTATTCCATTCGAAGGAGTATTCTCTTGTCGTTAACAGAGACGATCTGATCATCTCAGGCAAATCTTCTCAAATGAGGGAGGTTTCAATTGAAATAGATAAACCGGGTGCATACATTTTTGGTGACCTAAGGATCGAATTTGAGCAAATCAAGGCAAGCGCAGTGAAATTTAGTTCAGACAAGAACAGTGTGTTTGTGGATGCCGAGTTTCCTTTTGTTATTCGCTCATGGGAAGAAGGAGACAGGATCAAGCCTCTGGGAATGAAAGGAAGTAAATTGTTGAGTGACGTATTTATTGATTCGCATGTCCCGCTGACAGAAAAGGGTAAAATTCCTTTGCTGGCCAAAGACAATGAAATAATCTGGGTAGCCGGGTTTGTGCAGAGTGAGGATTTTAAGATCACACCGGATTCGGAAAAAGTTCTTAAAGTCACGCTTCATTCCCTTCCAGATTAAGAGGAAACTTCACAAGGCATGTTATCTTTGTCCGAAAATCGGATCGAATGACATTCAAACCCAATTATAACGTCGTTGAGGAATTGAAATGGCGCGGCATGTTCAATCAGGACACACCGGGCACGGAAGAACTTCTACTTAAGGAAATGGTAACCGGTTATATTGGTTTCGATCCGACCGCTGATTCTCTGCATATTGGCAACCTTGTTCCGATCATGTTGCTCTCTCATCTTCAGAGATCAGGACACAAACCTCTTGTGCTCGTAGGAGGGGCAACAGGCATGGTAGGTGACCCGTCCGGAAAGAAATCTGAACGCAAATTGCTTGATGTTGAAACGATAGACCATAACCTGAAGGCTCAGCAGCAGCAGCTGGAAAAATTCCTGGATTTTAATAATGGCATCAATAAAGCGGAGGTCGTAAACAACTTTGACTGGTTTAAAGATCTTGGTTTTCTTGAATTCATCAGAGACGTTGGAAAGCATATCAGCATCAGCTACATGCTTGCAAAGGATTCTGTTAAGACCAGGCTTGAAAGCGGACTAAGTTTTACCGAGTTCAGTTATCAGCTGGTTCAGGGATATGATTTTTACTACCTGTACATGAACAGGAACTGCAAATTGCAGATGGGCGGAAGCGACCAGTGGGGGAACATCACTACCGGAACAGAGTTGATTCGAAGGATGGAGGGTGGGCAGGCCTTTGCTTTAACAGCCAATCTTATCACAAAGTCCGATGGAAGCAAATTTGGCAAATCAGAAGGCGGCAATGTATGGCTTGACAGAGAAAAGACTTCGCCTTACAAATTCTATCAGTTCTGGCTGAATGCAGATGACAAAGACGCGGAAAGCTATATTAAGATCTTCACTTTTCTGGATCGAGAAAGGATCAATGACCTGATCGATCAACACAGGGAAGCCCCTCATACAAGGATACTGCAACGGACTTTAGCTGAGGAGGTCACCAAAATGGTCCATGGAGAACAGGAGTTGCAAAATGCTATTGATGCGTCTCAGATCATGTTCGGCAGGTCAACGGTGGACGCGTTGAGAAAGCTCTCAGAATCTGACTTCCTTTCAGTCTTTGAAGGGGTTGATCAAAAAGTACTTCCTGAAGAAGAGATCATTGGTGAAGATATCGTTGACATCCTGGTCACAAGATCTGGTTTTCTTCCATCAAACGGTGAAGCAAGAAGGGCATTAAAGGAAAATTCGGTTTCAGTGAATAAGGAGAAAGTCGCAGACGGTAAAATAATCGCGCGCGACGATCTTATCAATGGGAAATACCTGGTATTACAACGGGGAAAGAAGAACTATTTCCTTGTGGTAAAGGAAGATTAAACACAATAGGGAACTATGAAAATGAAAACTTTTTATCCGGACGACGTTCCGTTAAAGTATATGCACCAAAGTTTACTGGGAGCAATTGGGCCAAGACCGATCTGTTTCGCCAGTACAGTAGATTCCGATGGAGTAAGAAACCTGAGCCCATTCAGTTTCTTCAATGTATTTAGCGGAAAACCGCCCATTTTAGTGTTTTCTCCGGCACGGAGCGGAAGAACTGGCCATACCAAAAACACCTATGATAATGTGCTGGAAGTTCCTGAAGTTGTGATAAATGTGGTCACCTATGACATGGCGGAACAAATGAATCTTGCAAGTTCGCCTTATGACAAGGAGGTTGATGAATTCATTAAATCAGGGTTCACCCCAATAAGTTCGGAAATGATCAGACCTTTTCGTGTTGCTGAGTCGCCGGTACAGATCGAGTGTAAGGTAAATGAGGTGAAATCTTTAGGAGACAACCCCGGTGCCGGAAATTTGATCATCTGCGAAGTAGTGGCTATGCATGTGGATGAAAGTAAACTCAATGAGGGCGGATTGATAGACCAGGAGAAAATCGACCTTATCGGCAGGATGGGAGGGAACTGGTACGTAAGGGCTCATGGATCATCTCTTTTTGAGATCCACAAGCAGGTACACATTAAGGGGATAGGCGTGGATGCTTTGCCGGAACACATCAGATTGTCAAAGGAGTTGACAGGAAATGAACTTGGAAAAATGGGTTCACTGGAGTCATTCCCTTCAGAAAAAGAAGTGGAAGACTACTGCAATGCCAATAAAACCAATTTAAATATTGCCACAGTAAAAGAACTTTTAGATCAACATCAAACGAAAGAAGCATTGATGTTATTGATGGGGATGAAATAATTATTAATAAATGAGTCAACGATTTTTCTTCAAATTATTCGCTATAGCCTGGACGACCATAATGCTAACTATGGTTTTCTTGCCTCTTGTGGCTGCATTCTTTACGTTCAAAGAAGGCACATGGAAATACGGGTATACTTTTCTTGAAATAAACTGGAAGTCCAACATCCTTGTTTCATTGGGTATCGGCATGTCACTGGCTGTTTGGAATGCCTTTGAATTCGAGGGCCACAGAACCGTGGACATGTCTCAGTACCTTAAACCTGCCCAAAGGTATCACTTCAAGACGTCTGCACCGGTCTCAAAAGATGAGCTTAAAGAAAGCATTGAAAGCAACGTTATCAGAAAAGGATGGACCATTCGAAGGTGGAATGACTCCGGGGCTGAAATATTTCGTCGAAACTTTTTCATGAAGGACGTGGTTAAGATTACTATGATACCTTCAGGCCTGGAAATTTCCAGCAGACCCAGATGGAGGATCATGCTTGTTGATATGGCAAGAAATTTGTCCAACATCGAAGATGTAAGTAAGCGATTGAAACACCTTAAATGAGAGTTACCATAATTTCCGGCTCCTCCAGAGCAAATAACAACACCATTCGTTTAGCCAAGGCCTTTGAACATGAATTTAATATTCAGGGGCAGGACACGTTACTGGTCGGGTTTGAAGATTATGATCTGCCTTTCCCTGGCCAGGGAAAGATCGACATGGATCATTTGACGCCTTTCCAGAATAAACTTGTCAAAGGGATGGAAGATGCCAATATCATTGTTTTACTTACACCTGAGTACAACTGGTTCCCTTCGGCTGAAATTGTTAACATGATGCATCAGCTGGGGTCAAGCAAGTTTAGCTATCTGTTTGACAACAAGGTGTTCGCGGTGGGAGGAGTATCAACCGGTGCTGGAGGCAGAATGCCGGCGGTTCAACTTGGGTATGTCATCGACAAGATCATATCACATTTTCGCAAGGATTCCATCACTTCATCCCGAAAATTTGAATCGCACTTTACAGCAAATATGATCGATGAAGAAGGCAATATTGTAAAAGAGGGTGCATTTGAAAAATCTGTAAAAGAGTACATTGGTTATACTATAAGCCTTGCAGAAAAATGGTTTTAATAACCATTTGATCTATCAAACTTTTGTCAATACTTATCTAAAGCATAGCAGGATACTAGAATATTAATGGTAGTAGTATTACATTGCGGGTTTATTTGAAAAACTATGTATAAGAGATTTACTTTAGCCCTTTTCCTTGTTTGTATCTCATTGTTTGAGGCAAACGCACAAAAAACTCAATATCAGAGAGTTATCGGAAAATCTGGCGATGACAACAGTTATGCCATCAAAGCAACCCCTGATGGAGGTTACATTATGGTAGGTTATTCTGATAATTCAAAAGATAAGGACATCTTACTTACGAAAGTCAACGGACTTGGACAACTGGAATGGTACAAGACCTATGATGTTTACGGAGGAGATGATATCGGCTGGGGCATAGTGGTAGCCAGTGATTCGGGTTACGTAATAGCGGGACAGACATACAACTCTAATTCTGCAACAAATGATGCACTGATATTTAAGACAAAAAAGGACGGCACTGTTGACTGGACATTATCGTATTCAGACACATTTAATTCGGATGCTTATAATGTAATAAGAGGGTATAATGGAGAATATTATATCACTGGATATACAGGAACTGACACTATGGGTGATAATATTTTTGTCAGCCGCATTTCCTCAACAGGAGGAATTAGCTGGTACAGGTCCTTAGGAACAGATGCAAATGAAGAAGGCTATTCTTTGACGCAGGACCTCCAGGGTAACGTCATTGTAGTCGGAATAACAAATTCTGATTCTATTACAGCAGGATCAAAAGGTGGCAACCCGGGCGATGTCGATATGGTTGTTGCAAAACTTAAGAGCATCGGTGGTGGCCTGATCTGGATGTACAACTATGGTACAGAGCAGCACGACATGGCATGGGATGTTGCCAGAGTGCAGTCTGACGTTGCAATTGTTGGGTGGTCTGCCGGAGCATCCAGCGCAGGTGATAACGACATAACGTTCACAACGATAGATACCACAGGAGCGGTGAAGAAAGCATTGTCATACGGAACATTTGGTGATGATCGCGGATATAGCGTTGAAGTAATACCAAGTGGATTTGTCATTGGAGGATATACAGATCCGTCAGGTGCAGACCGAAACGTCCTGACATTAAAGCTGTCAACCAATGGATTCCTTTCGGATTATTCCAGTTACGGAAGCAATTTAGGAAAAGATGGTCACTGGCCTACCGACGTGGCTATCAGTCCGGATGGAGGCATTGTTTCATTCAGTACCACAAATTCCTTCCGTTCAGGACAGGGAAATGATCTGTATCTGGTTCGTTCAGACGACAAACTGGGTAACTTATGCAATACACCATTTGATGTCCTTGGGCAAGGTAACGTTAGCTATTCAAGAGACACTCTTACTTATGTAGGAACAGGAGGAGGTATTGCCAGACCAAAACTAAGTGTAAATTCAATTAATTTATCGGACACTACTTTGTGCTGTAAATTAAGCGCAAGGGTTATTGCTGATTCTGTTGCCACATGTGGTCCTGTCGGAACTACAATCGGAAGGCCGGCAATTTCAGGTTACACTTATAAATGGACACAAGAAAATTCAAGCTGGACTTCGTCTGCTGCAAACCCATTTGTAAAACCAACTTCAAACACAACCTATAAATTGGTAGTATCTTCAAAAGATAATGTTTGTGCACCTGATTCAGCGACCGTTAAAGTTATCGTTAGAACATTATTAACCGATGACTTTGTGCGTGATTCCTTCTTTTGTGAAAATGATTCTGTTGTCATAAGAACACGGAACGACCTTTCTACCTATAGCTGGTTAGGGCAATACAATTCGGGAAACACGTCTTCATTAAAAGTTAAGATAGCAGATACAATTGTGCTGACCGTTACTGATAAGAATGGCTGTGTTTATAAAGATACAGCAAGAGTAACACAGATGGGACTGCCTGTGTTCTCGTTAGGCAATGATACCAGTATCTGTGAAAACCTGGCCATAACATTAAAGGGGCCAGATGATATGGTGTCTTACAACTGGAACAATGGAGAGGGTAGCAACCAGACGTTCATGACAAATGCAGAGCAGGTCCATGAGCTAAGTGTCGTGGATAGTTTTGGATGTAAGTACAGCGACAATATCTCGATTCTCACCAATCCATATTCTGAATTCTCACTTGGACCTGATACCGCTTTCTGCGAAGGAACAGTATGGTTTATTTTAGGTCCCGGAGCTTTAAAAGGGTACATATGGAATGACACATTGAGCTCATTGCAAAATCTACCGGTATCAGAACCAGGAACGTATCATCTGATGGCATTTAATAGCTTTGGATGCCCATTCTCTGACACCGTAACATTAACAGAAAGACCTGCTCCGGCATTCACGCTTACGGACAATGAGAATCTTTGTAATGGTCAGAGCAGAACCCTGAGAGGGCCAGGAGGTTACGATGTTTATCAGTGGCAGGATCTGTCAGCGACAGATTCATTCGTGGTAACAGGCGGAGGAACTTACTGGCTAACTGTTCGTGACGAATTCAATTGTCCTTATACCGATTCGGTCACCATTACTGTAAGGGCAAATCCAACTACTTTCCTTGGCAATGACACGACAATTACCTGGGGAGACACCATTACTCTGGATGCAGGCGCAGGTTTTGCTTCCTACCTCTGGAGTACCAGCGAGTCAACGCAAACCATCAGGGTATCAGATGAAGGCACCTATTCAGTAATTATAACAAATGAATATGGATGTACAGGAAGCGATGAGATCAATATTGATACAATGTTCGTGAACATTGATGAATTGATCTCTCAAAGCGTTAAACTGTATCCGGTTCCCGCGTCAGCTTATGTGATGCTTGAGCTTGGGAATATTCCTGGCGGAGATATCACGATAGAAATGATTGACTTAAATGGCAAGGTAATTTATACAGAAGAGGTGAAAGTCGGAGCTTCAAGCCTTAGAAGAATTGACCTCACCAACGTAAATTCCGGTCTTCATTTAGTAAGAATATACAATAGCCTTGGCAGTGCAACGTTAAAGTTACTTGTCGAGTAGTAAAAATGTCTATAGAGGTAAAGGATCTTGTCAAACAATATGGCCGTCAGTATGCGGTTAACGGCATCTCTTTCAAGATACCTTCAGGACAGGTTGTTGGATTTCTTGGCCCTAATGGTGCCGGGAAAAGCACGACCATGAAGATCCTTACCTGTTACCAGCCACAGACCGATGGGACAGCTTCTGTCTGTGGCCTGGATACGACTACTGATTCTCTTAATATTAGAAAGAAGGTTGGCTATCTGCCAGAACATAATCCGCTTTATCTGGACATGTATGTCCGTGAATTTCTTCTTTTTACGGCCAAATTAAATGGTCTGGGGAAAGCTGCTTCTGGTAAGGTAGATGAAATGATCAGGCTAACCGGGCTTACCATCGAGCAGAATAAAAAGATAGGTGCTTTATCAAAAGGTTACCGACAAAGAGTGGGCCTTGCCCAGGCTCTGATCCATGATCCGGAGGTCCTGATACTCGATGAACCTACATCAGGACTTGACCCGAATCAGATCACCGAAATAAGGAATTTGATAAAAGAGATAGGCAGGGACCGTACGGTTCTTCTTTCCACGCACATCATGCAGGAAGTGGAAGCCATTTGTCACAGAGCCATCATTATAAATGAGGGTGTGATTGTAGCAGATAAAGACGTTCAATCGTTGAAAAAGACAGGAGCTTCAGGCAGTAAACTCAGGGTTGAATTCAAGGATAAAGTGAGTGAAAAAGAGTTGGCCGAATTCTTCGATAAGGGTCGCTTTTCCCTTGCAAACGATGGATCATTTGAATTCCAGGATGAAGACCTGTCGGTTCTAAGAAAGAAAGTCATTCAATTCAGTGCGGAAAAAGACAAGGAAATTGTCAGCATGACGGAAGCTCAGAGCAATTTGGAAGAAGTCTTCAGGGAATTGACCAAAAAGCAATAGAGCACTTCTGCATTAAATTTCACATAGTCGCAGTGGCGGCCAAATTCTACCAACTTAATTCTTAAATTTGGCCACTTAAATTTTTAGCATGTCTTATTTATTTACTTCCGAATCAGTATCTGAAGGTCATCCCGACAAAATTGCGGATCAGATTTCCGATGCCATACTCGATCACTTTCTTGCAATCGACAAAAATTCAAAAGTTGCTTGCGAAACACTTGTAACAACAGGTCTTGCTGTATTAAGCGGTGAGGTTAAATCCACAGCTTACATTGATGTTCAGAAAGTTGCGCGTGATGTGATCAACAGAATTGGTTACACCAAATCGGAATACATGTTCGATGGCGATGCCTGTGGTGTTATCTCTGCCATTCACGAGCAATCGCCCGATATCAACCGAGGAGTTGAAAAGGGAGATGATCATGCTGAAGATCAGGGTGCCGGTGATCAGGGAATGATGTT
>DJML01000081.1 GCA_002436505.1 Bacteroidetes bacterium UBA6491
GGTCGTTTTGCCTGCACCGTTCGGTCCAAGAAGACCATATATTGACCTGTCAGGGATATCGAATGATACGTTGTCCAGGGCGGTGTGACCGACAAATTTCTTCGACACACCTTGTATTGATAGTTTTATCATGGATTGAGCAAATATATTTTGTGATATAGTACGATATCCTTTCAATCGACCAAACTACTAAATTTTCGAACGGAATTGCCTTCTTTCATTAACCATGCTGTTCTCAGAGGGTGAATATTGATTGGGTAGTCTGTTCAAGCCACGGATGAATCATTGTCGACCCCGCAGTACCGACTCGCTTAATTAATATAGCTTACGATCATTCGTATGTTAAAAATTGTGTTGAAACAGAATTGCGATTTATGTGTTAAGTTGTCTGGTATTGAGAGACAACAACTTCATTGTTGACACTTCCGGGAAGCCGGATATTGAGTACGCATTATTATTCAGTTTTTAAGGAAGTTGAAGTAACCCTATTTTTGCATAAATATTAATCGAGTGATAGAAACGGATATTTTGATTATTGGTGCAGGTCCCTGTGGTCTGTTTACTGTCTTTGAAGCTGGCCTTATTAAACTTAAATGTCACCTCATTGATTCCTTGCCTCAGCCTGGTGGTCAACTTACGGAGATCTATCCGAAGAAGCCTATTTATGACATTCCCGGATTTCCCTCAATACTTGCCGGAGACCTGGTAACCAATCTGATGGAACAGGCGGCACCTTTTCACCCTGGATTTACATTGGGAGAACGTGCAGAAACGATAGAGAAGTTACAGGATGGGAGGTTTAAAGTCACCACAAACCGTGGAACTGAACATGCAGCACATGTGATTGCAATAGCCGGTGGTCTTGGTTGTTTTGAACCAAGAAAACCTGAACTGGAAAATCTTGAGAAATTCGAGGACTGTGGGGTGGATTATATTATCCGCGATCCTGAAAAATACAGGAACAAAAAGGTGGTGATAGCAGGGGGTGGCGATTCAGCGCTTGACTGGTCAATTTTTCTTGCAGACGTAGCTTCTGAGGTGACTCTTGTTCACCGCAGGCAGGCATTCAGAGGCGCACTCGACTCTGTGGACAAAGTTCACAAACTCGCTGAAGAGGGAAAGATCAACCTAATGGTCAATGCTGAAGTATCCGGAATTGACGGAGACGATCAGATAAAAACGGCGAGTATCACGCCAAAGAACGACAGGTCTCAGATCGTTAAAGAGATTGATTACTTCATTCCTTTGTTCGGCCTTTCACCTAAACTTGGTCCGATCCGGGACTGGGGATTGAATCTCAATAAAGAATCGATCACTGTAGACACTACAGATTACAGCACCAATGTACCGGGAATATATGCCATTGGGGATATAAACGACTATCCGGGCAAATTGAGACTGATACTTTGCGGATTCCATGAAGCCACATTAATGGTACAGTCAGCATATCACCGCATATATCCTGAAAAAAGACTGGTTTTGAAGTATACCACCGTAAGCGGAGTAAATGGATTCTGATAAATTAAAATGAAAGATACGATCACCATTTACGTTACCGACCTGAACGGTGCAGAGCATATCATTCATGCTCCTACAGACATGAACCTTAATTTGATGGAAGCCATGCGCGTAAATGGCCTTTCTGTAAAAGCTACTTGCGGAGGGATGGCCTTATGTGCAACTTGCAATGTGGTCATTGAAAGCAGAGATTACCCTCTCCCTGAGATGAGTGAGGAAGAAGAAGCCATGCTGGATGAAGCTTTTGTTCTGGATATTGAAGGCAGCCGTCTTAGCTGTCAGATCCCCATCAAACCGGAATTGGATGGATTGCGTGTAAAAATGGGTGAGTTAACAGCAGATTAGCGGTTTAGTTTTTCCCAAAGCTTGTCTTTCAACTCCATAATCCCCTCGCCAGAAACTGATGAAATAAAAACGACATCAACTTTAGCAGGAATTTGTTTGAGCATTTCAGTTTTAAGCTCTTCATCAAGCATGTCCACCTTGCTTAAGGCCAACAGGCGATCTTTGAAAAGAAGTTCGGGGTTGTATTTTTCCAGTTCCGATAAGAGAATATTGTATTCTTTTACTACGTCTTCTGAATCCACCGGTATAAGGAAAAGCAAAACAGAGTTTCGCTCGATGTGTCTTAAGAACCTGTGACCGAGGCCTTTACCTTCTGATGCGCCTTCTATTATCCCAGGTATGTCTGCCATTACAAATGATTTGTGATCACGGTAATCCACGATACCCAGGTTAGGTGTCAATGTAGTAAAGGGATAATCTGCGATCTTCGGTTTTGCAGCTGAAATAACAGAAAGCAATGTTGATTTACCGGCATTCGGAAATCCTACCAGGCCAACGTCTGCCAGAACCTTCAATTCCAGTATTTTCCATTCATCCAGGCCCGGTTCTCCAGTTTGGGCGAACCGAGGGGTTTGATTGGTTGGAGACTTATAATGCCAGTTTCCCTGTCCTCCTCTACCTCCCTTCACCAGGATCTGCTCTTCACCATCTTCTGTGATCTCAAATACTAACTCACCTGTTTCAGCATCCTTGGCCACTGTTCCTAAAGGGACCTCAACAATTTGGTTCTCACCTCTTTTTCCTGTTTTTCTGCTGGCAGCCCCATTTTCCCCGTTGCCACAAATAATATGTTTGCGATATTTCAAATGGAGCAAGGTCCATAATTGAGAATTGCCTCTTAGGATCACGGAGCCACCGTCACCACCGTCACCTCCATCCGGACCACCTTTACTTGTTTTTTTGTCCCTGTGCAAATGTGCACTTCCACTTCCACCGTTTCCTGAACGGCAATTGATCTTTACATAATCGATGAAGTTGGGATTGGACACTATGTTCTGTTAAAGGGTTTCTATGGCAGATGTTAAGCGATTGAATATATCCTGTACGGATCCCATGCCGGCAACTCTGACCAGTTTATCCTGATTCTGATAAAAAGATAACAGCGGCTCTGTTTCATTCTGATAGACTTTGAATCTGTTCCGTATGGTTTCCTCGTCCTGGTCATCTTTTCTCCCGGATCGCTTTCCTCTGTCTAAAAGTCTTCTGACCAATTCATCTTCTTCTACCTGTAATGCCAGCACGATATCAATGGAAAGATCAAGTTCCGCTAAGATCTTATCTAGGGCATCACCCTGAGCTATTGTTCTGGGAAACCCATCAAAAATGAATCCACTTTCGTTAGAGTTCTCAATAATGAAGTTCTTAACCATTCCAATGGTCACTTCGTCAGGAACTAATTCACCTTTGTCAATGTAGTTCTTAGCCAGAACACCAAGTGGGGTCTCTTGCTTGATATTCATTCGAAAGACATCCCCTGTTGATAGATGTGTGAGGTTGAATTTGTTTATAAGCCCCTCGCTTTGAGTTCCTTTACCTGCTCCCGGAGGACCGAATATAATGATGTTCAACATTTGCTAATTGTTTGTTATCGTGTGCAAACTTATGCGCATTTAACAATAATCGCCTATATCATTCGCCTGAAATTAACCCAGATCAAGGAATTTGTTAAATAACTATTGAAAAGTGAACGATCATGTGTCCTCTAATCACGCTTTTTAAGTCCTGTTCGGATCAGTGCCTGATCAAGTAGGTCGTTAATGTCAGTGGAGATTTTGAAATATAAAATACCTGCGGAATACAATCCGAAGGCAAGCCCCCCTTTGATAATAATGGTGAGGTACGGGTTCCTCGTGTCAGGGATGAAATAAAGTATTCCGTACACAATAACGGCAAGAAGTATTGATGCAAAAAGCTTCCCTGAGAAAGGATGTATTTTAAATTTATACTGAACATACAATGTCCGAATCAGGTTAAGAATAAATAAGGAAAAGACGGTAGCCAGGGCCGCCCCCATTATGTTAAATCGAGGAATCAGTAAAAAGTTCAGGGCAATGTTTCCTGCTGCAACAAATAAAATGATGTAAAGGGTGATGCGAAAATATTTGGAGTTTGAAATGATCTGGGCATTTACACTGGTAACCATGTCGATTAATCTTCCCAGACACAATACCAGTGCCACGATCTTTGCGTCCTGGTACAGTTCCCCGTTAGGCATTATTTTAAAGAAGGGATTGATGACTTCGTTTATGATCAGCATGAACAGCAAGCCCAGGATTGCGAGGTTTAATGCACTTTTTTTATAGATTTCATCTACTTCACCCATCGAATTATTCTGAAGTTTTTCTGCGATCAATGGTGCCGCAATGCTGGCAATTGCAGTGACCGGAATGATCATGATGTCAGATATTGATATTGAAATGTTGTACACGCCATTTCTTTCAAAATTCAATAGCTCCGTTACCATGAATGAGTCCAGACGAAGGGACAATATACCTCCTAAATTCCCCAGAACGCTAAATGACATGTATGTAAGAAGTCGTTTTCGCCTTTCAGGGATTATAAATTTTCTGTCAATTCTGAAATGAAGCTGGCCTAGTGAACCCAAGTAAATCAGTAAACCTACAAATGATATAATGTAGATAACTACTAATAGGTAGAGCAGACTTTGAAAACTGATGAATTCACGAGCAAAAAGGATTGCGAGAATGGGTACGCCAATTTTGGTGAATAGATTGTTAAAGATGGCAGGTATTGCTATCCTCTTAAAATTATGGCTATAGAAACTAAGGAGTTTTACATAAAGAGCAAAAAAAACGACCGCACTGATGTAACCATAATTGGCTTTAAATTCACTGGGCAAATGCGATGAGGCCAGCAAAGTGGAAACAAGGTAGATGATAAATCCCGTTGCCGGCAGAATCGCCAGAATCCCAAGGAAACCGTGGTGGCCACTTTTTTGATCTTTGAATTCTGGAAAGAACCTGATGGACAATGCCGTGCTCCCGAGTCCGGTGATCGTGGCAATCAGTAATGCAGTTCCTAAAATGAATCGAATCTGGCCAAATTCAGAAGGTGTTAGAACTGCAGGATAAATGATCAGCACGTTTGCCATGCCAATGACCACAGCGACATAGTTGATAATACTGTTTTTGATCGATTGTCGTCGAATAACACCCATTCTACAAGGATTTGAAATTCCTTTTTAGGAAAGTAAGTTGCATTTATTTGATTGTCAGGTTATGAACAATATCTAACCACTACAATATTACATATATTTGGGTCCATTATGAAGATGTATTTGGCAACCGGAAAGGGAATATTCCCTGTAAAAAACAATGGTTAGCAATGCCAAATGGACAAAATGACATCAAGGTCAATGAACGTTATACAAACAGTGCAGACAGGAAATTGAGGATATTACTGATCACATATTATTGGCCACCTGCCGGGGGCGTTGCGGTACAAAGATGGATGAAATTTGCAGATCTTATCAGCAGGGAGAAAGATGTGGAAATTGTTGTCTATACTGTTGCTAACCCTGATTACCCAGAGGTCGATGAGCAGCAATTGAGGGATGTTGATCACCTGACAACCTGGAAAAGACGAATATTTGAACCGTATGCTTTGTTCCGGTTGTTCACCGGCAGGAAAAGAAAATATAAAGTACAGCAGGAATTTGCGACCTCTTCAAATAAGAGATCCATCGACAAACTTGCTATTTGGATCCGCGGTAATTTCTTTATCCCCGATGCAAGAAAATTTTGGATCGCCCCTTCAGTAAGGTTCTTAAGAAAGAAATGGAAGGAAGGATCATTTGATTGTGTTGTTACAAATGGCACTCCGCATTCCGTACATCTGATCGCACTGGAATTAAAAAGGTACTTTAAATTCCGCTGGATAGCTGACTTTAGGGACCCATGGACAAAGGTGGATTATTTCGAGGATCTGCATTTGTCCAAACGCGCCAGGCAAAGGCACATTGATCTGGAGAAAAAGGTCCTTGATACCGCTGACCACGTGGTTACGGTGAGCCCTGCCTGGGCGAAGGATTTTGAAGAACTTGGTGCAAGGAATGTCTCTGTTGTTACCAATGGGTATGATCCTGCTGACTTTGCGCCGATACCAACTCAATTGGACAGAAAATTCTCAATAGCGCATGTCGGAAATCTGAATAACCGCAGGAATAAATTGGTCTTTTGGAAAGTTCTGAAACGTCTCTGTAATGAGATCGATGGGTTTGAGAAGGATCTTGTTGTTAAACTGGTTGGAGGGGTAGACCCTGGAGTAAGGGCAGTTGTCGATCAATTTGATCTTAATGATCAGGTAGAATTCGTGGGCCCGGTCAATCATTCAGATGCCATCAGGTATATGAAAAATGCCCGGTTACTGCTTCTGTTAGTGGGGGATGACAGCCTTTCCGAAGGAAGGATACCCGCTAAAGTTTTTGAGTATATGGCAGCTCATCGTCCGGTACTTGCGATAACGCCTAATAAAAGTGATGTTAAGACGGTCATTCAGAACGCGGGAGCAGGGACATGCATCGACGATAAAAACACCGAGGAAGAATTGTACACAACTGTCCGAAAAGAATTCGAGCGGTTTAAAAATGATGAACCGTTTTCTGCTGACGTACATACAGAACAGTTCACTCGCAGTTCCCTTGCGAACAAAATGTTGCAGATAATAAAGGGTTAAGATTAATTCTCAGCCTTCCCTTCAGATACTGTTTTCAACCCCAGCCACGCTGGTTTCTTGAAGTAGGCAAATCCGTTAAGCAGGATCAACAATATCACCAATGCTGATGAAGCCATCGATATCTTTTCCCCTGTATAATAGGACTGCGGTCTGAATTCAAACCGGATCGTGTGTTTCCCTTCAGGAACGATCAAACCACGCAGAATGTAATTTGCCCTGAAATGATCCACAGGATCATCGTCGATATATGCTTGCCAACCTTTATCTGGCCCGTACCATACTTCAGAAAAAATTGCCATGTGTTCACCTGAGAGAGAACTTGTCTCATAGATCAGTTTATTAGGTTCATAGGAGGTCAGTTCTATTGATCCTTCAGAAGCATAATTCTCTTTAAATTGAATATCAGGGAATTCTGAAGTAAGGACTACTGCGTCCTTTTTCTCATTGAAGTCTGTGTCCTTTCCAATGGCATTAATTTCTTCATTTGGCGAGCTTACTGTTAGCGTATTGCTTACAAACCATGCAGTTCCATTTGCACTTCCAAGCGGGATGACAATGTTCCTGGGTTGTTGTCCTTCGGCCTGCTGGTTCTGAATAACATATTTGGTGTTGAACATATTCAGAACCTTCATGTTATTCTGAGCAATATGATATTCAATAATATCCTGAATTCTCTGCAATTTAGCGGCGTGATATCCATTCAGGGCATTGTGAAAATAGGAAGCATCAGCGGATGAAAACGGATCACCCGGAGACATATCAAGAACACGATAATAGCCTCTGCCTTTAGGCTCCATGCTGATGATCTGATTGTCAACCGGTCTTAGAGTGTATCCATCGGCACTTGTTCGTCCGCTTTTGAATGTATTATGGTTTAAGTAACGCGTTCCAATGCCGGCCATGTCAATTAACACAAGCCNNCCGCCAATGATCATTACCGCGTAATTTAATTTCAGTTTCTTGTTAATGAACCCCCAAATGGCAGCACCGGTCAACAATATCAGCAACATTGAACGCAATGCATCAGCCTTCATTGCTGATATCCTGTAATCCACCAGGTTTCTATACAGATCCGGGAAATCTGTCTGGATGCGTTCATCATTTACCCCGCTAAAGGAGAAGAGCGATGATCCCATTAGCCACATCAACAGGCAAAATCCTGCCGTGGTTCCTGCAGCAACTTTGAGTGCTTTCCATATTTCCTCTTTCTTTCGTCCGGGGTCTAGAGCAGCTGCTGCTCCCATCAGTGCCAGTATAGGTATTAGGAATGCGGTGATACTCAGCACGGAATTTGGAGTCCTGAACTTATTATAGAGAGGGAAGTGATCGAAGAAGAGCCGTTGGAAACTTTCAATGTTTTTCCCATAGGATAACAATACCGTGAGGATCACACCCCCGATCAGCCACCACCTTAAATTGTTTTTAACGAGCAGTGCGCCAAGTACGAAAAGGAATACCATAATTGCCCCAAAATAAGAGGGTCCGCTTGTGAAAGGCAAAGTACCCCAATATGTCCCGAATTGAATTTCCTTTTCACCTCTTTGCGGTCTTACATTTCTCCTTCTCAGGTCAATGTCAAGTGCGCTTCCTTTTTTAATGTATTCACGGGCAGAACCGCCTGCAAATCCCGGAATAATGGAGGCGATCATATCAGAGGTCCCATTGCTCCAACGCATTGCATATTCCCAGTCAAGCCCTTCAGTCGTGCTACTGCTGCCGACAGTGCCCGGCTGAGCTGCCTCCTTTGAAGTGTTTTCAAGAATTGGTTTGCCCCTCATGGTGTCTTCCGAGTATTCCTGGGTCGTCAATAACTTTGAAGCACTCATGCCAAGTGCCACGGCACTGCCTGCAATAATGAATATAGCTGTCTTCAGCAATACTGACCACTCGGAATCCTTGATCCATTTAACCAGTTCAATGACCATCAGTATGAGTAAGGTAATGCCGAAATAGTAGGTCATCTGATAATGGTTTGAGAAAATATTGATGCCTAACCCTATGCAATAGATGGTAAGGCCCGGGAGCCATACCCGTTTCAATAACAGTACAATGCCTGCCGTAAGCAGTGGTAAAGAAGCTATCACTTCCATTTTACTGGTGTGTCCGGCTTCAAACAAAACAAAATGGTTCGTTGACCATGCAAAGGCCAGAGCACCTATTATACCCAGCCATGGATTAATTCTAAGACTCAGCATCAGAATATAGAAGCCGATCATCATAGATATGAAATAACCTATTGGCCTTGAGATGAATACCTGCAAAAGTTTTTGAAAAAACTTTGAAACATTGGACCTCTGCGGTGCCCCGATCTGATAGGTGGGCATTCCGCCGAACATAGAATTGGTCCATAACGTGACATCGTCGTGCGTATTATTGTAGTCACGTGCCTCTTTGCTCATCCCGACAAAATGCGAGATATCCCCTTGTTCGATCTTTTTTCCTTCAAGCTGGGGGTAGAAGTATACCACATTCGTTAAAATAAACACTACCAGTGCTATCAGATGTATTCTTATTTTGCTGAAAAATTCCATTATTGATCCTTGCGTTCTATTGATGACAAATATTGGAAAAATTATATGAATTGTGCTAACCTGTTCTCCTGATGTTCAATATTTTTGACCTATTATTGGGATTTGACCAAAGAGTAAGATGAAATTTAAGGACGTAGTTGGACATAAAGAGGTAAAGAGGCGTTTGATATCAGACTTTAGAAAGGGAAGGTTACCTCACGCCATCATGTTTCTCTCGGAGGGAGGATCAGGCGAATTGCCACTTGCATTGTCCCTGGCCCAGTACATGAATTGTGAAGATCCGCATGAAGATGATTCTTGTGGTGAATGTGCATCCTGTGTAAAGGTGTCTAAAATGATCCACCCTGATGTGCACTATACGTTTCCTACCATTTCAAAGTCATCCGGAAAACCTCCTGTTAGCAGTGATTACCTTGAACAATTTCGTTCGGCGGTCCTTAACGATCATTATCTCAGCTATTATGAGTGGATCGGGCAAATAAGCCAGGATCAAAAGCAAGGGAACATCACAAGGGAAGAATGTCGTGAAATAGCTTCTAAACTTGGATTAAAATCTTTTGAGTCACCGTTTAAGATACTGGTAATGTGGCTCCCTGAGTACCTGGGGACGGCAGGGAATTCGCTTTTGAAGCTTATTGAAGAACCGCCTGACAACACGTATTTCTTTTTGGTCGCAAATGATTACGACCGGATACTTAATACCATTTTGTCAAGAACCAGGCTGGTCAAGTTACAAAAACCGGAAAGGAAAGACATTGAACAATACCTGCTTAATGTAAAGGAAGCTGATCCTCAACTGGCAGAAAATGTGGCATACATCGCTAACGGAAATATTAATAAAGCCACAGCATATCTTGAACTGGAAGACCACGATCTTACTGATCGTTTCAGAACGTGGATGTTATATTGCTATTCAGGGAAAATTGATGAATTATTGCGCTGGACAGCAGAAATGGGGGCTGAAAGCAGGGATTACATTCAGCAGTTTCTTGAACATTCACTTTTAGTCCTTCGTGAATGCATGGCTTCACGATTTATCCCTGAATACATGGTTTTATTGCCTGAAAAGTATGGCGATTTTGTGTTCAAATTCGCTGAGAAAATTGACGAGTATATGATCGGGCAGGTTGCCGGATGGTTTAGTGAGTCAATATATTACATAGGAAGAAACGCCAATGCTAAAATTGCGTTGTTTGACCTATCTTTGAAAATTAAGGACGAACTAAGAAAAGAACGCGTAGCGTAGATATATATGGGTTGTGGATCATGCGGAAGCACCGCCAACGGTAAACCAAATGGATGTGGTAGTAACGGATCTTGTGGTACAGGTGGATGCAATATTTTAAATAGTTATGACTGGCTGAAGGATATGTCATTGCCTTCTGACTTTGAGGTATTTGACGTTGTTGAAGTGCAGTTCAAAGGCAGTAGAAAAGAATTCTTCAGAAACGTTGATGGAATAGATCTTTATACCGGCGATTGCGTTGTTGTGGAGTCTGATATTGGGCACGACGTCGGGCATGTGGCCCTGTCAGGAGAACTGGTACGGCTTCAGATGAAGAAAAGAGGGCTTGAAAACGTGGACAACCTGAGAAAGATCTACCGTGTTGCAAGCGAAAAAGACATCTCAACCTATCAGGAGATGAAAGAAAAGGAGGCCCGTTCGCTTGAACTTGCCAGAACAATTGCCATGCGTATGGGATTGGAAATGAAACTCAGCGACATCGAGTTTCAGGGGGATGGGAGAAAAGTGATCTTCTTTTATACAGCAGAATCAAGGGTGGATTTCAGGGAACTGATAAAAAGATATGCTTCTGAGTTCAGAACCCGAATAGAGATGCGACAGGTAAGTTATAGAGAAGAAGCTTCCCGCCTGGGTGGAATTGGGTCCTGTGGAAGGGAACTTTGCTGTTCTACATGGCTGACGGATTATCGTGTCGTCACGATCGGAACCGCTAAATCTCAAAATCTTTCGATCAACATGCTCAAGCTATCCGGTCAGTGTGGCAGATTGAAATGTTGCCTTAACTATGAACTGGATACCTATGTGGAGGCATTGAAAGATTTCCCGAGGCAGGATATGGTTGTACTGGAAACCGAAGCAGGCAATGCGAGATCAACAAAAATTGATATCCTGAAGCGGACAATGTGGTTTGCCTACCCCAAAAGTTCAGAATGGATACCTGTCGGCCTTGACAGGGTGAACGAGATAATGGAGATGAATAATCAAGGCAATAAGCCTGAAACCCTGGTCGACAGAGCTTTAGGTGCAGAGCTTATGAATCAGGTCGGGCCACAGGACGACCTTGTCGCCGATCAGGAACTTACACGTTTAGATGAAAAAGATCGCCAGAGAAAGGAACGGAATAAACGAAGGAAAAAAGGAAAAGGTAAAAAAGGAGGCCCGTTCGGTGGACCACCGCAACAAAACAAAGGACAAGGGCAAGGAGGCAACAGGCAACAAACAAAACCTTCAGGAAATTACTCCAAGAACAAACCTAAAAACAAGACCAACAGAAGAAAAGGTGGACCGAACAGCAATGCTCCTAAAAAAGATGCTTAAGGTTTGATCGAATATGGCGTTCTGTTCTGAATGGATCGACCAAGCGTGATCTCATCTGCAAACTCAAGTTCTCCGCCTACCGCAATTCCTCTTGATAAAGCAGTGATCCTTACATCCGTGTCTCCAAGTTTTCGTGAAATATAAAATGCAGTGGTGTCTCCTTCCATGTTGGCACTTAAGGCAAATATCAACTCTGGTGATTTTATGGATCTGATCCTGTTCATTAATGCATCAATGCGTATGTCGTCAGGACCAATTCCTTCTATAGGGGATATGAGTCCATTCAATACGTGATACACCCCATTGTACTGTCCTGTGTTCTCAATAGCCATAATGTCCTGAAAATCTTTAACCACGCAAATGATCTCTTTTTTGCGGTTTACGCTGGCGCAGATAGAACACACGTCTTTTTCAGTGATGTTACCGCAAATAGTGCAGAAATGAGTGTTCTTTTTAAGATTGATAATTGCTTCTGCGAGTTTTTCAACGTTCTTCTCGTCACCTTTTAACAAATGGATGGCCATACGTATCGCCGTTTTTTTACCTATTCCCGGGAATCGGGACAGTTCATTTACTGCTTCTTCAATTGTTTTTGACGGAAAAATCATTTCAACGCAAAATTACCTTATAGTATTGACTACACAATACAACGGCCAGTAGTTCCGTTAGTCTGTAAATGACATAGTTAACTCCTGGAAGTAACATTTTTTTGTCATAGTGTATAAGTTTGGGATAAGTCATTTTGAACAATAAAATATTTTTTATTCACTTTGGAAAGATATTTGATGATTTACACGGCCACAACATATCATGTAAGGGTCTCCGTAAGATCGGTTTACCAGGAGCAACAAAGTGATCCTGAAAAGGGAGAATTTATCTTTGCATACAGGGTAAATATTGAAAATCAAGGAGATACACCCATTCAATTGCTTAGAAGATACTGGCATATCGTTGATTCTGTCGGAGAATTCAGAGAAATTGAAGGCGACGGAGTGGTAGGTGAGCAACCTGTGCTGCTTCCCGGTGATACACATGAATACGTGAGTTGGTGCCCTTTGAGATCAGAATTTGGTCGAATGAGCGGACATTACGTGTTTCTCAGACTTTCTGACAATACAGAGTTTACCGTTGATATTCCTGAATTCACACTGGGGGTAGACTATTTGCAGAATTAATTGGTCTAAAGACAATCACATTTTTTCTTGAAACGCACTTTACCGTTTTTATCAATGGTTTTATACACCTTGTCGTTTTCAAAGTACAACTCGTACAGCAATTTTCCCTTTTTATATTTTACCCTCTTCTCTAAAGTACCGCCCGGTAAATAATGGCTCCATATTCCATGCCGCTTACCATTCCTGAATTTTTTTACGATATGAATATCGCCGTTGGCATACCATTCAGCACATTTTATCTTTCCAATGATGGCAGTGTCAGCATTGCACGTATATTTAGAATGTGTTGTGTCAACACCGGCACTGGAAACCAGTGAAAGTAAGAGAATACCTGTTAAGAAAAGAAGAGGTATAGCAGGCCGATCCCGCCTATTGCCCAGCAGTAGAATGCGAACCAGGTCAAACGACTTCTTTTTACCAGTGCTATCATCCATTTGCATGCAAAGATACCGCTAATAAATGCAGCTACAAAGCCGACAGAATACGCTCCCCAGTCAGGATTCAACCCGCCGATCGCACCGTTTCCTTCATAAAGGTCCAGGAACTTCTTGGCAGCGGCGCCGAGGATCAGGGGCAACACCATCAGGAAGGAAAATCTTGCCGCGCGTTCTCTGTTAATGCCTAAGATGACTGCTGTACCTATGGTGGACCCTGATCGTGAGACTCCGGGAATTATTGCTATTGCCTGAGCTAAACCGATAATTATTGCGGAAAAAGTACCAACCACTTTCCCTGCGGATCCTTCCGATTCGCCATTTGTTTTTTTTCGATCAGAAATAAACAAGACAGCACCTGTTGCAATGAGTGCAATACTTACAAGCAGCAGGTTGCCGTTAAACAAACCATTTAATTCATCTTCAAGAAACAACCCCGCCAATGCTGCAGGTATCATGCTGATAACTATGAAGGCGGTGAATTTGGTTTCTGCGTTCCATTTGAAGAGGAACAGACCTCTTATTATTTGCGCTATATCTTTACGAAATACGAAAATGGTGCTTAATGCGGTAGCCAGATGAAGGAATATGGTAAGAAGGATGTCCTCCTCCTTGCTGTCAAAAATGATTTTGCTTAGTTCAATGTGGCCGCTGCTGCTTACCGGCAAAAACTCAGTAAGCCCCTGTATCAGACCGACAAAAAATGCTTCCAGCCAGTTCATGCCTGCTCTTTGGTCGCAGGTTTTTTCATTATAGAATAAAGTGCTATTCCGTACCCGATCAGAATCACAATCGGCGCAATAGTGATCTTGACATGTGTCGCAAAACCGGCGTTTTTCATCCCGTCTTCGTCAAATATGTCCGGGGTTTGCCCGATCATCAGAATAAAACCAAAGATGATCACACCAAATGCAATGCCCATCCATTTATAATTATCTTTCGTAAAAACGAAAGTCGGTTTTACAACCTTTTTCTTCACCTGATCTGAATCCAGTGGTAAGTTTTTTTTCTTGTCTTTAGACATAATTAATATAAGTCGTCAATTTTCAATTTCAGGTACTTCTTAGTGGAAACGTAGGTACTAAGGACCAGTATCGCAATTCCCAATATTAAAAGTGACACAAATAAAATGGAATATTGTGAAATATCCTGCAACAAATAACGCCAGTGGGTCAAAATCTGATCAGAAATAAGCCGATCAGTGACTGATTGCGATCTGTCAAAAAGTTCTTTATCAACCCAGTTTGCACCGGTAAAAAATGCCAGTAAAAGAAAACAACCTGCAGCAATAGCACCGAACGTGCCGACCCAAAATGCTCTTTTCACAAACGGCCGGACGATAAACCATTCGGTGGCACCAACCAGTTGCATGCTTTTTATTAGGAACCTGTTTGCAAAGACACTTAATCGGACCGTGTTCGTTATCAGAATGATCGAAATGATGACCAGGATCAATGTGATGCCAAGAAGGACAAGACTTATCCTCTCTTTATACTTGTTGATGGAGTTCACAAGATCAGCCTGGTATTCCACATCCTGCACAAAATCCATACCTTCCAGATCATTCTTGATCTTACGAATACCAGAGGTGTCTGAATATTCTGATTTCACGTAGATATCAAGTGAGGCAGGAAGAGGATTGCCTCCGATCGTTTCCTCAAAATCGGATTGTATTTCTTTCTTATACTCCTCGGCAGCTTGCTCTTTTGAAGTAAATACTGAGGACCTGACAAATTCCATCGAATTAATATTTTCAGTTATTCCGGCTAACCGGTCATCAGGAGCTGCATTAGAGAAATAAATGGTTAGGAGAACATTTTCTTTCAAGCGATCCGTAAACCGATTGGCGTTGATCACCAACATCCCAAGAAGGCCAAGCAAGAAAAGCACCATGGTGACGCTCACCAAAGCCGGCAAGTAGGAAGGTTTTTTACGTTTCTTGCTCAATGTTATCAGTTAAATCAAAGATAGGTATATAATAAATGCCAAAATAGTACTGATTTGATCTTTTGTTAACTATCTATTTAGAATAATTCTAATCAAAATGGCTTCATATAACAACTCTGCTGGATTAATTTTGCCCATCATTCGCAATTTAACAATCAATATCAGATGAGTAAAGCTTTTGAAATGTTTTCATCGAGTATCGGAAGAAAGTTCGTGATGTCATTGACGGGACTTTTTCTGATCACATATCTGGTCATTCATTTGGCCATCAATTTACTTTCCCTGGTGGATGCGCACCTATTTAACGAGGCATCTCACTTCATGGGGACGAACTGGTTTATTCAGGCAATGCAATATGTACTTGCCCTTGGATTTATCTTTCATATTGTTCAGGGGATAGCCCTTGCAAGAAGCAATGCAAAAGCTCGTCCTCAGAAGTACGCGCTTGATAAACCATCCACCAATTCCAGTTTCAGTTCAAGGAGCATGATCATCACCGGATTGCTGGTGCTGCTATTTCTTGTCTTACATCTGAGGGATTATTTCTGGGAATTGAAATTTGATGATATGAACGGGCATGCAACGGATTTTGATCTTGTTGTAGCGCTGTTTGCTAATCCTTTATATACCGGGCTATATGTCTTTTCATTCATAATGCTCGGCATTCATTTGAATCATGGCTTTCAATCTGCATTTCAATCCGTCGGTGTTAACCATCCAAAATACACCCCCGGAATAAAGAAATTTGGTGTGATCTACTGCGTTATTGTTAGTGCAGGATTCTCACTTATTGCGCTGGTTCATTATTTTAACTCACTTTAAAGATAACGCGAATATTATGTCGGAATTAAAGTCAAATATTCCAGAAGGCCCACTGGCCGATAAATGGACAAATCACAAGAACAATATTAGGTTGGTAAATCCTGCCAACAAAAGGTTGATCGATGTAATAGTGGTAGGAACTGGACTTGCCGGTGGCTCAGCAGCGGCGACCCTTGCAGAACTTGGATACAATGTCAAAGCTTTTTGTTTCCAGGACTCACCAAGACGGGCGCATTCTATTGCCGCTCAGGGAGGAATAAATGCAGCCAAGAATTATCAGGGTGACGGAGATTCTGTTTACAGGTTGTTCTATGACACAATTAAAGGCGGGGATTACAGATCCAGAGAAGCAAATGTTTATCGTCTTGCAGAGGTCTCTGCAAATATCATTGACCAGTGTGTAGCTCAGGGTGTTCCTTTTGCTAGAGAATATGGCGGGCTGCTGGACAACAGGTCCTTTGGTGGTGTTCAGGTATCACGGACCTTTTATGCGAAAGGTCAGACCGGCCAGCAATTGTTATTGGGTGCCTACTCTGCCATGTCAAGGCAAATAGGTCGAGGAAAGATCAAAATGTACAATCGCCACGAAATGCTGGATATCGTTAAGATAGATGGTAAGGCACGTGGGATCATCGCAAGAGATCTGATCACAGGGGAGATAGAAAGGCATTCAGCGCATGCTGTGGTTATAGCTACAGGAGGTTATGGAAACGTGTTCTTCCTGTCTACCAATGCCATGGGGTCAAACGTAACTGCGGCATGGAAAGTCCATAAACGTGGTGCACATTTTGCCAACCCGTGTTTTACCCAGATCCATCCCACATGTATTCCGGTATCTGGTGATCATCAGTCCAAACTTACACTGATGTCAGAATCTCTGCGGAATGACGGACGTATTTGGGTCCCCGGAAAAAAGGAAGATGCTGAGGCAATCAGAAATGGAAAGCTGAAACCAACGGATATTAAAGAAGAAGATCGTGATTACTATCTTGAACGTCGGTATCCGGCTTTTGGTAATCTTGTTCCAAGGGATGTTGCATCTCGAGCAGCCAAAGAAAGATGTGATGCAGGTTATGGTGTAAATAAGACCGGAGAAGCTGTTTACCTTGATTTCTCATCAGCGATCATGCGGTATGGCAAAGAAAAGGCCATTACAGAGGGGCTGGGAAATATTTCAGAGAGCAAGATCAAAGAATTAGGTAAAAAGGTAGTTGAGGCTAAATACGGCAACCTGTTTCAGATGTACGAAAAGATCGTGGATCAAAACCCTTACGAAACGCCGATGATGATTTACCCGGCTGTCCATTATACCATGGGTGGACTGTGGGTCGACTATAACTTAATGACCACTATTCCCGGATGCTATGCAGCCGGTGAAGCAAATTTCTCGGACCACGGCGCTAACAGGCTTGGGGCGTCCGCGTTGATGCAGGGCCTTGCCGACGGGTATTTTGTTTTACCGTATACCATCGGGGATTACCTGGCAGACGATATTCGTACCGGACCAATTTCTACAGACCTGCCCGAATTTGAGCAGGTGGAGAATGAAGTTAAAGACCGGTTAAACAAACTTATAAATAATAAAGGCACACATACTGTCGACTATTTCCACAAGAAACTAGGAAAGATAATGTGGGATAAGGTAGGCATGGCTCGTAACGAAAGAGGACTGAAAGAAGCGATCGAGGAAATAAAGGCCTTAAGAAAAGAATTCTGGGAGAACGTTCTCGTTCCCGGAGACCTTAATGAATTTAATCCTGAGCTTGAGAAAGCAGGTAGAGTGGCCGATTTTATGGAACTTGGTGAACTGATGGCGCTCGATGCCCTGGAAAGAAATGAAAGCTGCGGAGGTCACTTCCGTGAGGAATCTCAAAGTGAGGAAGGTGAAGCAATGAGGAAAGATGATATTTATGCTTACGTATCTTCCTGGGAGTTTAACGGTGATGCGTCTGGATTTTCACTTCATAAGGAAAATCTGAATTTTGAGAATGTTGAACTAAAGACCAGAAGCTACAAATAGTAACAGGATAAGATAATAGCTATGAATTTAACACTTAAGATCTGGAGACAGAAAAATACTACTTCACAGGGAAAAATGGTGGAGTATAAAGTGAATAATATCTCAGAGGATATGTCATTCCTTGAAATGATGGATATCCTTAATGAAGAGCTAATTGTGAAAGGTGATGACCCTATTGCTTTTGATCATGATTGCCGAGAGGGTATCTGCGGGATGTGTTCATTGTATATAAACGGCGAAGCACACGGCCCCGATCGAGGCATAACAACGTGTCAGCTTCACATGCGTAAATTCAAGGACGGTGATACCATCTATATTGAGCCTTGGAGAGCAAAGGCATTCCCGGTGATCAAAGATCTTGTTGTTGACAGGACCTCCTTTGAACGTATAATGGCCTCTGGTGGATTTATCTCTGTGAATACTTCAGGTAACACACAGGACGCCAACAATATTCCGATTCCAAAAGATGATGCTGACGAAGCTTTTGACGCGGCAACATGTATAGGATGCGGGGCTTGTGTGGCAACTTGTAAGAATTCTTCTGCCATGTTATTCGTTTCTGCCAAAGTATCTCAACTCGCGCTTTTACCACAGGGCAAACTGGAAAGAGAACGACGCGTGTTGAACATGGTTGACCAGATGGACAAAGAGGGATTTGGTAACTGTACGAATACCGGTGCCTGTGAGGTTGAATGCCCCAAAGGAATTTCACTTTCTAACATTGCGCGGATGAACAGGGAATACCTGCGTGCCAGTTTGGTGAAAAAAGATTAACATTTGCGGTATGTTTACCGGCATAATTGAATCTATCGGACGCGTTGATGAGATCCAACGATCAGGAGGTAATCTTATTTTTACCATTTCTTCTGGCATTTCTTCAGAATTAAAAGTTGACCAAAGTTTATCTCATAATGGCGTTTGCCTTACCGTTATCTGGAAAGACCTTCATTCGCATAAGGTGGAAGCCATTGAAGAAACGCTTGCAAAGTCGAATATCGGGGATCTTAAAGTAGGTGATCTTGTCAACCTGGAGCGATCAATGATCATGAACGGCAGGCTGGACGGACACATTGTCCAGGGACATGTTGACCTTGTTGGGGCATGCGTAGAGAAAAAGGAGAAAGACGGAAGCTGGGAGTTTGTTATTCAGCATCCCAAAGGGGAATTTTTTACGGTTGAAAAGGGTTCTATTTGCGTAAATGGAGTAAGTTTAACGGTAGTAAACTCCAGAAATGACGGTTTTGCCGTGGCCATTATACCGTATACCTATGAACACACTAATTTTAAAAACATAGTAGAAGGATCAAAAGTCAATCTTGAATTTGATATCATAGGCAAATACGTAGCACGTCTGCTTGAACGCAAATGAAGCGTATGCCCATTAAAGGGGTAGAATGAAGGCGTGGAAGCAGGATTAAATTGTTGCTATGACCTTTAACTCAATAGCGATGGGAGTGGGCAGGGATTTTATCTCCAGCGTTGTCCTGCAAGGAAGATTATCTTTGAAATACTCAGCATAGATCTTATTGTATGTCGGGAAGTCATCTTTCATATTGGTAAGAAATACGGTCACGTCTACAATATTATCCCAGCTGCTGCCTGCATCTTCCAGAATATACCGGATATTTTTAAAGACTGAATGACACTGGATAGCTATGTTATAATCCACGATCTTTCCAGTGCTGTCCAGGGTTACTCCCGGAATATCCTTTGAACCTCTTTCTCTTGGCCCGACGCCGGAAAGAAACAGCAGATCTCCTACTTTTCTGGCATGAGGATAAAGACCAACCGGTTCCGGTGCTTTTGATGAATCGAATTTTTCTGAAGACATGATGCGAATATCCGAATGTTCTTTAGTTTTTAAAACACGTTATGCGCGAACATTTGGAATTTTTGTAGATTACGGTATGAAATGGTTCCGTCATCCTCAGGTATTGGTTTACCTTCAAGTCTGTGTTCTGCTGTATTTTATCCTTATGGTACCATGGACGCCTGAATCGAATTGGATATGGCCGGAGATAATAGGTCTGGCTACAATGGTTTGGGCTCTGTTTGCAATGGGTTTAACTACTTTCAGCGTTTTTCCACAGCCGAAAACAGCCGGGAAATTCACTGACCGAGGACCTTACAGATTTGTCCGGCATCCAATGTATTCAGGTTTATTGCTGGTGCTTTTATCCCTCACTTTCTCCAGTTTTAGCTGGCTGAATTTGGGCGTACTTCTTTTTTTTACCCTTTTGATAGTGGTTAAACTATCTCTTGAAGAACAGATGCTACAAGACACATACAGCTCCTACAAAGAGTACATGAAGAGAACCAGGAAATTGATACCTTTTATCTGGTAACAGATCAAAGAAAAAGTAATTTCAGGCAAAACCTGAATTAAGTTCAGGAAGAGAAATTATTTTTTCTCATCCTTCTTTTTCGGGCCGGCAATGGAATCACGCATTGATGTATCTGCTTCGATATTCTTCATCTTATAGTAATCCATGATGCCAAGATTTCCTGATCTGAATGCTTCAGCCATCGCTTTAGGAACTTCTGCTTCAGCAAGGATAACTGCTGCTCTGGCTTCCTGAGCTCTTGCCTTCATCTCCTGTTCTTCAGCAACAGCCATCGCACGGCGTTCTTCTGCTTTGGCATTCGCCACTTTCAGATCTGCCTCAGCCTGATCCGTTTGAAGCACCGCGCCAATATTCTTGCCAATGTCAATGTCTGCAATATCAATTGAAAGTATATCAAATGCCGTTCCTGCATCAAGCCCCTTGTCAAGAACGGTCTTTGAGATCTTGTCAGGATTCTCAAGCACTTCTTTATGGTTCCCTGCAGAACCAATAGTCGTGACTATACCTTCACCCACCCTTGCAAGGATGGTTTCTTCTCCTGCACCACCCACCAGCTGGTGAATGTTTGCCCTGACCGTAACTCTTGCTTTCGCAATGAGCTGTATACCGTCTTTAGCCACAGCGGCAACAGGAGGCGTATTTATCACTCTGGGATTTACCGATAACTGCACGGCATCAAATACATCCCGGCCTGCAAGATCAATGGCAGCTGCCATATTGAAATTCAAAGGGATATTCGCCTTATCAGCTGATATAAGTGACTTAACGACAGTATCAACGTTTCCCCCTGCAAGGTAATGTGTTTCAAGGTTGTCAACCGAAACATCCAGCCCTGCTTTTGTAGAGTTGATCATAGGGTTTATGATCGAGCTTGGCCTTACCTTCCTTATGCGCATAAGAAAAAGTCGGAACAGACCAACTTTGACACCTGATACATAGGCGGTAAACCATAAAACGATCGGGAAAAACCGAAGAAAGAAGATCAGCAGAATAACTACTGCTATTATTAAGCCAAGTAAAAGAGGTTCTGGTCCCATAGTCATGATATTTTTTTTACGATTATTTTATTTTCAAGAATTTTATAAACTTCAATATCTGTATTGGCCGGAATGGCCTCACCTTCCGTTACAACTTCGACGCGTGTACCATTGATCAGGGCGTTGCCCATAGGTCTCAAAGCGGAAAGTGTCCTGCCTTTTGCTCCTGTCTGAATATTCTCGGTGTCAATAACATTCACCTTGCCGGTAATCGTCTCATTTAATGAAAATCGATCCCAGGCCCCGGAACGGAATGTAAGGAATACAATGGTCACAGATACGAGGAAGGACCCTGCTAAAACGAGGTTTCCTGCAGTATTACCAAACTCAACATACGTTTGATATATGCCTGTTACCATTAGCACCAGACCAATAATTCCGATGACAATGCCGGGTGTGACAAAAATCTCAATAAGTATCAGCAACAAGCCGATAAGAATTAGAAATATGATAAGTGCAATGGTCATGTCAATGTGTTTTCAAATAACGTGAATAAACTTCAATTCACTGATAGTGAAACCACATTTGTATTCCCATATTCGCTTAACTACGATGGCATTTCGATGTACGCCTCCGTGGGTAGACATGCGCAAACCAGGTTTCTGTCCCCGTAGGAGTTGTCTACACGTGCAACAGATGGCCAGAATTTGTGCTGTTTTACCCAGTGAAGAGGGAATACTGCTTCTTCTCTTGTATACTGGTGGTTCCATTCAGAAGCAGTCGCCATATCCGAAGTGTGCGGTGCATTTACCAGAGGATTGTCCTCTCTGCTCCATTCTCCGCTTTCGATTCTGCCAATTTCTTCACGGATGCTGATCATTGCCTGGCAGAACCTGTCCATTTCATCTTTCGGTTCGCTTTCAGTAGGTTCGATCATCAATGTACCCGGAATTGGGAAGGATACCGTTGGTGCATGGAATCCATAATCCATAAGCCTCTTAGCGATATCTTCAACCTGCACTCCGGCGCTGATTTTAAATGGCCTTGGATCTATGATCATTTCATGCGCCACTGTACCATTCGCACCTTTATACAATTCCTGATACGCCGAGCCTAGTTTTTTCATCATATAATTGGCGTTAAGGATGGCAATTTTCGTTGCTTCCTTTAACCCTCCTGAACCCATCATCTTAATGTATGCGTAAGAAATCAGAAGGATGCTAGGACTGCCAAACGGGGCTGCACTTACAGCACCCATTGCCTTGTTTGAACTGATATCTACCACGGCATGCCCAGGCAAATATGGAGTCAGATGTTTTGCAGTACAAATAGGTCCCATGCCTGGTCCGCCACCGCCATGAGGTATACAGAATGTCTTATGCAGATTCAGGTGACATACATCAGCCCCGATCATGCCCGGGTTGGTCAATCCTACCTGTGCATTCATGTTTGCGCCATCCATATAAACCTGGCCTCCATTTTGATGAATGATCTCTGTGATCTCCTTGATACCTTCTTCATATACTCCGTTTGTTGAAGGATAGGTGACCATCAGGCAGGCAAGGTCATTTTGATGTTGTTCTGCCTTTGATCTCAGGTCGTCAATGTCGATGTAGCCATTGTCAAGACATTTTACCACCACAACTTTCATTCCTGCCAGGACAGCACTTGCGGGATTCGTCCCGTGTGCCGAAGATGGGATCAATGCAACGTCTCTATGACCTTCTCCAATGTCATGAAGATATGCCATTATGGTCATCAGACCCGCATACTCTCCCTGGGCACCACTGTTAGGCTGCAGGCTAATGCCGTCAAATCCGGTGATCTCAATAAGATCCCTGCTTAATTCTTCGAGCACTTCGTAATAACCATATACCTGGTTCTTAGGAACAAATGGGTGGATCGCATTGAACTCTGGCCAGGTGATCGGTATCATTTCACTGGTGGCATTAAGTTTCATTGTGCAACTGCCAAGAGAGATCATGCTATGTGTTAGCGAAAGATCCTTGTTCTCAAGTGCTTTCATGTAACGGAGCATTTCATGTTCCGAATTGAAGCGGTTGAAGATCTCATGGGTCATGAAATCCGATTTCCGGATCAACGATGTATTCCAGTCAATACTGAGCTTCTCAGTTTGAAGATGCGCAAATTCTCCACGCCACTCAGAGAAAACACTCATGATGTCTTCAATATCACTTATTTGAGTAGTTTCATCAAGAGAGATGCCGATCGCGTTCTCAAAATAACGGAAGTTTATCTCATTCTGTTCAGCGATCATTCGGATCTTATCCAGGTCGTGTTTGCTTATGTCATTGATCTTCAATGTGTCATAATACATTTTATTCACCTGGTTAAGTCCGAGTTGCTTTAACCCATTGTCAAGAATTTTTGTCAGGCCATGGATCTTACCTGCTATTCGNNGTGGCTTTGTCTCGTTTGATGTGCTGTTCTCTTGTCTGAAGAGCCATCCTGTACGCGACATTTCCCTGAGAATCCTTAGAAACGCCAATAATCCTTCCCGGGATCTGACGTTTGAAGCTCTCTTTTGTAGAGAAATAACCGGCATGCGGACCGCCAAACCCAAGCGGTACTCCAAATCTCTGGGTGGTTCCGACAACTGCATCGGCTCCCCATTCGCCTGGAGGTGTAAGTAAAGTTAACGACAGCAGGTCTGCTGCTACAGCAACAAATACACCTTTTTTGGACGCATCGGCACAAAACTCACTGTAATCTCTGATGCTACCATTGTTGTCAGGGTACTGAACAATTGCTCCAAAGAAACTTTCGTCCAATACGACCTCTTCAGCTTTGCCAAAAACGAGCTCAACGTCCAGTGGAGCTGACCTTGTCTTTAACACGTCAATGGTTTGCGGGAACATATCGATATCCACGAAAAATTTCATCCCCTGGTCCTTATGAGCAGCATGAAGGAACATGGTCATCGCTTCAGCAGCAGCAGTCCCCTCATCAAGTAATGACGCATTCGCGATCTCCATCCCTGTAAGGTCAATGACCATGGTCTGGAAATTCAGCAGTGCTTCAAGCCTGCCCTGCGCTATTTCGGCCTGGTAAGGCGTGTATGCCGTATACCATCCTGGATTTTCAGTGATATTCCTTAATATTACATTCGGTGTGAAGGTATTGTAATACCCCATTCCGATATATGATCTGAAGATCTTATTGTTTGCAGCTTTCTTCTTAAGATCAGTAAGAAACTGTTGCTCACTTATTGCTTTAGTGATGTTCAATTCCTTTGTTAGGCGTATGTCCCTGGGGATCGTTTTTTCTATTAATTCGTCAACAGATGAAACACCAATAACTTTGAGCATTTCCATTTGCTCTTTCTGTGTAGGCGCGTTGTGTCTGTTTCGGAAGATTTCCGTTGGTCCGATATTCAATTCCATTGTCTGAAAAAATTAAGTGTGCAAAGATATATCAATATGGTAATTCTTCTAACTGATAAGCATATGAGATTTTTACATAATTTTATGATGGTTGACAATGAATGGGTATGGATAATTAATAACTAAATTTGCAAAAATTATAGTTTCAGTGAAACATTGGTGGAAGATATTAGGGGTATTGCTGGTATTGTATTCGTTGCTGACAGGCCTGACGGTTCCTGTTGGTCCGGGAGTTGCGACAATTATTCCTGAACAAATTGATCTGTCCGAGGCTGCTTATATTGATATAAAGGGGTATAACGCTGATCTACGTTCAGGGGCAAATGTCTGGTTAAAGACAGGCAATTACTACATCGAGGCAAACAAGGTTGAGAATAAGGACCCTAATACATTAAGGGCTCATTTTGATATTTCAGGAAAAGCGTTGCCGGATTCGCTGATAGGTGGACAATTCACCCTTTTTGTTTCTACTGAAACTGACGGATTGTTCGGGCTTCCCGGAGCAGTGAGAGTGGATCAGTCTGGTGCTGACGCATTTGACCGTCCGGAATATATTTCTGACCTAAAGCCGGAAGTGGTTAAATCGGATGGATTTAAATTTCCGTTCAGAACAGTTCTGTATGAGACGATCAGAAACCTGAATTTTCATGTCCCAATGTGGTTTGCAATGATCACTATGTTATTCGTTTCATTTGTTTTCAGCAACTTGTTCCTTGTAAAAGGGAATAAAAGGCATGACCGTTTAGCGATGTCTTTTGTTATGGTAGCCTTGATGTTCGGATTGATGGGGCTCGCAACAGGCTCTTTTTGGGCACGATTTACGTGGTTGACATTCTGGACGAAGGACCCAAAGCTAAACGGGGCGGCTATAGGTGTATTAATGTATGTGGCATACTTTATTTTGAGAAGTGCGATCGACGATGAAGACAAACGTGGCAGAATAGCGGCTGTTTTTAATACCTTCGCTTTTCCGTTGTTTATTGTTCTTATAATAGTAATACCTAAAATGGAAGGATTTTCGTTGCACCCCGGAAGCGGTGATACCGTAGGGTTTTCTCAATATGACCTCGACAATAGTCTGAGGAGGGTGTTTTATCCCGCTGTACTGGGATGGATATTGATCGGTACATGGCTGGGAACATTAAGCGCAAGAATTAATCACTTAATTAAGAAAGCAGAATGAGTAAAAGATTGTTAGTGTTGGTAACTGTTCTGTTAATGAGCATAATAAATGTTTTTGGCAGTACCAATGACCATAGTTGGTTGGATGATACTTTCTTTCAAGACGGAAAGTACAGGGTAGTGATCGCGATATTGTCGATCATTTTTCTTGGCCTGATGATCTTTGTCGGAATGTTGGAAAGAAGAGTACACAGGCTGGAACAGAACATAGGGAACGGATCAGATGATTAGATAAGATCATATATTGACATGAAGGCAAAACAGATAATACTTTTGATTGCACTTGCGGTAGGCATTGCTGCCCTTGTAAGTCTTTATTCGGAGGCAGGCACCAAAGGGAACTTCGCTCATTCGGCAAAGAATCCTGACAGGGAAGTAAGGGTGAAAACGACACTGATCAAGGAAAAAGGGATAGATTATAATCCGGAAATAGATCCGGAGAAGTTTGTCTTTTTTGCTATCGATGAAAAAGGAGAAGAGCGCAAAGTGATATGTTTTACTGAAAAACCATATGATTTTGAACGTTCTGAAGAAGTTGTTATCGTAGGAAAAGTTAAAGGGGATGATGAATTCGTGGCTTCAAAAGTGCAGATCAAATGCCCCAGCAAGTATGAAGACGAAATAAGCGATATATAAGCGTGGAAAAGATCGTTTTCAACAATGAGCATTTGCTGCCGGGTAATCTCGGGCACCTATTTGTAGTATTATCTTTATGTGCAGCCCTTTTTGGGGCATTCGCCTATTTCCTGTCGACGCAATCAAACGAAGGCAAGAACTTCTGGCGCAATAAAGCAAGGATCGCATTTGGAATACACCTGGTCTCTGTTATAGGGATTGTAGCTTCACTTTTTTACATCATCTATAATCATTATTTCGAGTATGATTATGCGTGGCAGCATTCTTCAATTTCACTCCCGGTCCATTATATGATCTCCAGTTTCTGGGAAGGACAGGAAGGTAGTTTCCTGCTGTGGATGTTCTGGCATGCGGTAATCGGAGCTGTGCTTGTGTTTAAGTTGAAGTCCTGGGAGTCTCCTGTGATGACCATTGTTCTTATGGCACAGGTGGTGTTGGGAACAATGCTTTTAGGCGTTGAGATCGCAGGAACAAGTATTGGGATCAGCCCATTTGAATTACTAAGGGAAGCTCGTCCGGAGTTGTTGACACTTCCTGTTATGCAGATACAGAACATTCCTGTTGCAGATTATATGAAGGTGATTACGGATGGGACCGGACTGAATCCGTTATTACAAAACTACTGGATGGTCATTCATCCGCCGACCTTGTTCTTTGGTTTTGCGGCTTCTATTGTCCCTTTTGCATTTGCAGTCAGTGGGTTGTGGTTAAAAAAATTCAGGGAATGGATCGCTCCTGCTTTGCCCTGGACACTTGTTGCCGTGATGATCCTTGGCACTGGTATATTAATGGGAGGTATCTGGGCATATGAGTCACTGAGCTTTGGCGGTTACTGGGCCTGGGACCCGGTTGAGAACGCATCGCTCGTGCCATGGCTTTTGATCATTGCCGGGATGCATGTAATGATATTGAATAAGAACAGTGGCGCATCGCTGATGCTTGCGTATCTGCTGATATTTGTCTCATTTATTCTGGTGCTCTATTCAACATTCCTTAACAGGAGCGGAATACTTGGAGACACATCGGTTCATTCCTTTACGGACCTTGATCTATCAGGCCATCTGTTAATATTTATGCTATTATTCACCCTTGTGCCTGCCATTGTATCTTTTCAAAGATCCAGGTGGCGGTGGGGCTTTACATTAGCCACACTTATTGTACTGGCAATAAATCTCATCTCTGGTCAGTTCCTCACCGAGATAAATGCATTGTTCCTTTTAGCGGCAATGATCCTCCTGATCAGAAATCTTACTAAATCACTTCCATCCGGCGACAAAGAAGAAAGCGTCTATACCCGTGAGTTCTGGATGTATGTCGGCGCGATCATACTTCTGTTGTCAGGTATCCAGATATTGTTCGGAACATCAATACCTGTTTTCAATAAAATTGGCCAGTCTATCCTTGGAGGACTGGCAGGAGAAGGGAATACTTTTTTCCATCGTCTTGCAAGTGGTACGCTTGCGCCTCCAGAAGACCCCATCACGTATTATAACCGTTTCCAGATATGGTTCGCCGTGTTTGTAGCATTGCTGACCGGTTTTACGCAGTTCTTCAGATATAATAAAAGTGATCTTGTAAGGGTGATCGGTCAGGTGAGGAGATCATTCCTCCTTACAGTCATCTTTACTGTTGCGGGAACATTCCTGTTTAAACTTAACCCAAGGTATGAATGGCAATTGGTCGTTCTGATGTTTGCAGGATTCTATAGCATTTTCGGCAATTTTATCTACGTTCTTGAAGGGTTAAAAGGGAAGATCAGACTTGCCGGCGGTTCTATCGCACACATTGGATTTGCTTTAATGCTTATCGGGATACTGGTAAGCAGCGGCAAGAAAGATGTGATCTCTGTGAACACGCGTTATGCATATGCTGAATTCGATGAAAAGGCACAAAGAGAGAATATTCTTTTATATAAAGATGTTCCTGACACTATGGGTCGTTACCTGGTGACGTACAAGGGGCATGAGTTCGAATCGCCGATTCATTATTACCAGGTTGACTATACTGACCTTACGAATGGAAGTAAGTTTACGTTATATCCAAACGCACAGATAAACAATGAGCAGGGGCTGATGCCAAACCCTGATACAAGGCATTATATCACCAGAGATATTTTTACGCATGTTTCTTCAGTTCCAAACACGGATGAAGACGGAGAATGGGAAGAGCAGGATGAAAAGGTACTGTCTCCGGGAGATACCTTTGCACTGAACAGATACATGGTCGTCTTTCAGCGGATCGATACCATGCCGGGTGAAAATATCAGCGCTGATCTTGCAGGGCATTTATTGCATATTGGCAGATTTACCATTACTTCACCGGATTCAACCTGGGAGGCACGGCCTGTCTTTGGAATGAAGAATATCATCCACACCTATCAGATCACCTCCGAAGTGACCCAGGCAGGACTCAGGTTTGACTTTAAACCAGGCAGCGAGCAAGGAAAATTCATTGTGCAGACTTCTGTAAAGCCTAAAGAATTTATAATAATGAAGGCAATTGTTTTTCCTTATATAAATTTGTTATGGGCGGGGACCATAATTATGATCCTGGGTTTTGTGCTTGCGATAAGGCAGAGAAATAAGATCGCCAGGGCTGTAAAGGAAAAGGTGTAAGGGGAGTAAATATTAATTAACCTCGCCGAAGAATGCAAAAGAAAATAAGTTTCATCGGTTCGGGAAATGTTGCTACGCAACTTGCAAAGGCGTTTGACAGGTCAGGGTACACGATACATCAGATAATAAGCCGTCATAAGGAAAATGCTTTTAAGCTGGCGAAACTTTTTGGCGCTTATCACAGTGATGACATCCGGGACCTGTATCCTGATATTGAACTTCTTGTTATTGCAGTATCGGATGATGAGATTGAAAATGTTGCTTCTGAAATAAATCTTAACAGTTCCATCGTTGTGCATACCTCAGGGGCAGTACCAATGAACGTATTGGCTGACACTTCCCTTAATTACGGTGTGCTTTATCCGCTTCAAAGTTTCTCAGGAACGAAAGAAACAGACCTTCGAAATGTACCGATACTGATCGAAGGTTCTGATGAGCTTGTACTAAGAAGTCTTGACAAGATCGCCTATGACATTAGCAATGTTGTGGTGAAAATGAATTCATCTGACAGAAGTAAAATACATCTTGCAGCAGTGATCGTAAATAATTTCACTAATCACATGTTCAGCAAGGCTGAGCAATATTTGAATAACAACGATCTTTCGTTTAAGATCTTACTTCCTTTGATCAGGGAAACAGTGGAGAAACTGGATAAACTATCGCCATATGAAGCACAGACGGGGCCTGCAAGAAGAGGAGACCATGAAACCATTAACAGGCATCTGTCAATGTTAAAAGACAATGAAGATATTGCAAGATTTTACGCTTTAATGTCCAAAATGATCGAGGATAGTTATAAAGAATAATAACCTTTGTGCATTACTTACCACCTATAATGCGTCTATAAAATTGAAAGATGAAAAATTTAATTAAAACTGTACTGGTGTTTGGATTTATTCTGTTCCTGTCAAATGAAGGATTTGGCCAGAACAAAGAGGTAAACCCAAACGTTACCTGGAAGATCGTTTTCAGTGATGAGAAGCCGGTGATCGAGGGTTACTCCTATATTTATAAATTTTCAGGCCAGCATTCATTTGATTATACGCTGAACGTCTTTCATGGCAAAACAGAAGGGGCCAATATATTTATTGAAGTATACGATATGCAGGGAAGCGTTATATCCCAATACGATTATGTATCTCAGTTTGAAACAACAGAGTTGTCATTCAATGTTGAAAACAATGCGACCTACCAGGTTAAAATAAGGATAGGTGACACCACACCCGAAAGTCCGGAAGAATACAAATCAACAATTTCTCTGCTAAAGCGCGAGAAGACTTAAACAACAGTATCTCTAAAGGAAGAAGTGAAAGCTGTCTCCCCTTAGGCCGATACGCAATGTTTCCAGCGGTATCACTTCGTTCGGGGCAATATTCCCAAGGCTTACATTGGCGCCGTACAGGTCAATGAACCACACTTGTTGTGATTTTAACGGAGCTTCCCATAAGATGCGTTCCTGTGGGATCTGGGTAAGGATCTCTTCAACAAGACCTGACCTCACTTCTCCCGATCCACGGAAAATACCCACAGTTCCGCTTTCACGTGCTTCAGCGATCACTTTCCATGCACCTGCCTCAATTTCCGCTTTCATCATCTTTATCCATTTGTATGGAGGAATGATCTTGTCCGTATCCTTTGATCCTACTTCAGATAAAACAGTATAAGACTTTGCCAGGTCAGTTATGTAGTTGCATTTTTCTTCCTCGTTGATATCAATGGAGCCATCAGAAACTTCAACATGTGTTAGCCCATATCTGTCAAGAAGTTTCCTGTAATCGTCGTACATGCCACGAATAACAAAAGCTTCAAATAATGTTCCACCAAAGTAGACTGGAATGTTCGCTTCCTGGTAAAGTTTTATTTTCTTATCAACCCCGGGTGTTACTATAGAAGTGCCAAATCCGAGCTTAATAATATCGGTGAACGCTTCTGAAATAGCAAGGAAATCCTCTGCTTCCCTGTAGCTCAACCCCTTGTCCATAACCATTGTAAGTCCACTTTCACGGGGTTTTGCAGTACGCTTTGGTAACTTACTGAGTTCGTAATTATAATTTGTCATTTAGAATTATTCTTTGCGTATAATTCGATGATATTTTGAATTTGTTCTACTTCCTGAAGAAATGGTGCGTGATCCCACAGCAACTCATGCTCATCATAATTGATCGTCAGTGCTTTTACTAGATGCTGGAAACCTATTTCGGTCCTACCCATGATAAATTCATAAGCAGCTATACGGTAAAGGATCCTAAAGTTATTGGGATTCGCTTCCAAAGCAGATTCGAGGATCTCATGGGCATTTTCCATATCATCCATTTGCAGAAATACCCATGCCAGTTCAGTCCATCCATCCGCATTATTCGGTGAAATACATATCAGGTCCTCTAATATCTTTTTTGCCTCATCCAGTCTTTTTAATTCGACCAGATTGTCAGCGAGGTCAAAATAAAATTCAATTTCTTTAGGTGAAAGACTCACAGCCCGCTGAAGAAAAGTAAGCGCTTCAGCGTGTAATCCTTCATCTTTAAAGCACAATCCCATGCCATGCCATGCCATCGCAAATTTTGGATTGTATTTAAGTGCCATCTTAAAGTTGCTCCTGGCTTTAATAAACTGGTCAATTTCCCTGAAACAAAATCCGATACGGGCATAGATCATTGCATCCGGTCCGTCACTTTTTACGGATTCACGATACGCGTTAATTGCTTCCTGGTACTCACCGATCTCTTCGTAGCAACCGCCCTTGTTAAAGAAAGCCTGTCCGTTGTTTTCATCCACCAGTGTTGCGTAGTCATACGCCCAAATGGCCTTCTCAAAATTTTTGGTCCGTTCATAAGCGCCGGCAAGATTCAACCATGCCGCGTATGAATATGGATCTTCATCGATGACCGCATTGAAGAACTCTATCGCTTCTACTGGTGTTTCCAGAAGCTCATAGCAGTATGCGATCTCATAAAG
>DJML01000038.1 GCA_002436505.1 Bacteroidetes bacterium UBA6491
TGATTCAAGTGTAACGAACGAGATCCAGCAGCTAAGCATTAGCAATGACACAATAAAACTTTCCGCAGGAGGTGGATTCGTGGTTATGCCACCGGCATCTTCTACTTTGATCGCTGACACCGATAACGACACAAAGGTCATGACCGAATTGACCTCTGATGAAGATAAGGTCAGAACTCGAGTAGCAGGTTACCCTGCATTGACTATCGCATTAAATGCGAATAAAGATGTACTTCTGCAAGTTGCTGACTCAAACGGCAAGAGCAATATTTTCCTTGGAGAGCATACAGGAAATTCAAACCTTGGCGGAAAGAATTTTGCCGTTGGTGATAGCGCTATGTTTTCGAACACGACCGGCTCTGACAATGTTGCCATAGGTTCAAAAACGCTTAAAGCCAATACCACCCGAAGCGGAAACATCGCAATTGGGACATCGGTCCTAACCTCTAATCAAACGGGTTATGCAAACACTGGTGTCGGATATAATTCACTGGTATCAAACACCTCTGGCCACAACAATGTTACTTTGGGTGCGAGCAACCTAACTTACAACATCGCAGGATATGGGAACATCGCCATTGGCAGTTTCAGCATGTTCCTTCATGAATCGGGTTACTCAAATGTATCTATCGGTTACAATACGATGAGGAATCATAAGGACGGCATCGGGAATGTCGCGATCGGCGCTCATGCCGGACAAAACATGGATTCAAGTTCATACAGCACAGGGGTAGGATATGCAAGCCTTAATTATTCCAAAGGTGACTTTGCTACAGCCGTTGGAGCACATGCCCTTGACAACTTCAATTATGGCCGAAACAATACAGCTGTAGGGTATAAATCCCTTACAGGAGTTTACAGCGGATATGGCAATACCGCATTGGGAGCCTATTCTCTTGAGGCGAATTACGGGGGAAGCATGAATACTGCAGTCGGTGACAGTGCACTTGCAAAGAATAACAGTGGTGTGATCAACACAGCGGTCGGATACCGTGCACTGGGCCGTGTATCAACCGGAATGTTCAATACTGCTTTGGGAGGCTATGCAGGTTACCAGGTTACAGGCGACAGCAACGTTTATATAGGTTCATTAAGTGCAAGTGAGAATGCCAGTGGCGGATCAAGGAACGTAGGTATCGGCCACCTTTCGTTGGCAGGATTGATCAATGGCGATGACAATGTTGCCATTGGTGCAATGGCACTTAGGAGCATTACGTATGCTGGCAATAACGTAGCTATTGGTGGCGGGGCTCTTGAAAACGACGTTTCTGGAAATTACAATGTAGCCATTGGTTTCCAATCATTAAATGAAACCACCACAGCAAGCATGAGCGTAGCTATTGGTTACCAGACACTACAAAAATGTTCAACCGGAATCCGGAATGTGGCAATCGGTTACCAGGCGCTGTTGAATAACACTACAGGCTATAACAACACTGCCGTAGGATGGCAAAGTATGGATTCAAACACAACCGGATATCAGAATGTGGCTGTTGGGCAAAACACTCTGTTAAGTAATGAGAACGGCAATTATAACGTTGCTGTCGGTCATTCAGCGCTTGAATCAAACACCTCAGGTCATTCAAATACCGGTCTTGGTTATAAGACCTTGCAAAGCAATACTACAGGTGTGGAAAATAGCGCAGTTGGTCAGTATGCTATCTATGGGGTTACCTCCGGTACCCGAAACGTAGCATTCGGACAATACGCGGGATCAGGGATATCAAATGGAAGCTACAACACCGCCATTGGGGCGTGGGCCTATGTATCCGGCAATTATAATAACTCTGTTGCATTGGGGTATTTCACAGGCATTTCAGCTTCTAACCAGGTAAGGATCGGAGCTAGTGCAACCAGTATTGGTGGACCAGTTGCATGGACCAATTTATCTGACGGCAGATTTAAAACTAATTTGAAAGAAGATATACCGGGACTAGAGTTTATCACAAGGTTGCGACCGGTCACATATACCCTGGATGTAGATAAGATGGCTGAATTCAATGGCATTCCTGACGACATGAGGCTGCCAGAATCAGAGATGTACTTCAACACCACCGTACAAAGCGGATTTGTTGCCCAGGAAGTAGAGCAAGTAGCAAACGAACTCGGTTATGCTTTCAATGGCATTGATGCACCTAAGAACGATACAGATGTATATGGTCTGAGGTATTCACAGTTTGTAGTTCCACTTGTAAAAGGGATGCAGGAACAACAGGAAATGATCATTGAGATGCAGACACTTCTGTCAGAGCAACAAAGACTTATAACCGATCTTCAGAAAGAGATAGAAGAAATCAAAAACCAACAAACGAAATAGAATTATGAAATCGATAATAACCGTTGCGTTGATGTCCTTTTGGTCACTTACTGTTACTGCCCAGTCAATTGAGCGACAGGTAATCGGCGCAACAGGTTCATATAACGAGCAAAGTTGGGGCTCTCTCTCCGCTACCACAGGGGAGACGGTCACAGAAACAGGCATATCCGGAAATCTCATCATCACACAGGGATTTCAGCAGCCATTGTTATCCGATACCACTATGCGTGTGGCAGATATTTTCCCTGACGATATTCAGATCTATCCGAATCCCACCGGGGGGCATTTGTATATCAGTACGACCTACTCAATTGATGGCATAAAGGTTTTTGACGGAAAAGGAAGGCTTGTAATCGACAATAATAGTTCCGGTCGTTCATTGGACATGGGCCACTTAGAGCGAGGTGTATATTTAGTCAGAGTCATAATGGACAACAGAGTATACCATGCCCGCATTATAAGGCAATAACCTTATAATCAACATTTTACTCATTATTGATCGTACATATATCGATACGAAGATTGATTTGTTAATTTTTAGCTAACATTAACAAAGTTTCTATTCAGAGAAATATTCATGTGTGGACACCTCGGTCATCGTCATGGGATCGATCAAAAAAAGGCATAAAAAAAACCCTGATGTTTTCACAACAGGGTTTTAATAATTTGGCAACGACTTACTTTCCCAGGTGTTACCCAAGTATCATCAGCTCTGAGGGGCTTAACTTCTCTGTTCGAAAAGGGAAGAGGTGGACACCCTCGATATAGTCACCATAAAGTCTTCGTGTCGGCATGTAGCCTGACGAAAAATATCATGTTCTTTGACAAGGAGTTGAAAGTAAATAAATAGAAATCTAAGTCTACAGGTAATTAGTACTGCTCAGCTTTG
>DJML01000099.1 GCA_002436505.1 Bacteroidetes bacterium UBA6491
AGCATCTTGTGTTATATCCGGAAATATTTTAACGAGCTCTGATGGAACACTTGCGACTCCCATGCCTAAGGTAAGACATGATCGAATTGGTTTTTGATCAAGCTTAATAGCCCTGAACACTTCTTTAAATGCTTTCAGAAGGTTTCCATATGAATAATTGGCATTCCTTGTATTCAGCATCAGAGAACCATTGTACCAGATCACTTCAAGGAAAGGATTTGCCTCACTCGACTTTCTCGCGATCCTTACCGGATATAGATATGAGATCAGCTTATACAAAAACGGCCAGACTTGAATGTCCGGCCGTCCGATATTTTTACTTTTAGTCATTATGACTTGATGAACTTCACTGCACCGGCGTGATGCTGTCCTTTAAAGCTCATAAAATAAGTGCCTTCTTTCAGGTCAGCAACGCTAATGGTAACTGATCTTTCTCCAGGAACAACTTTGATCGTTTGGGTGTGAACCACTTTACCCATAAGGTCAGCTAAAGTTACTTCCACAACGTCAGATTTTTCAGCTCTGAAACTGGCGGTCACATTAACTGCCGCAGGGTTAGGGTAGAGGCTGATAGAAACATCTTCCGTTCTCTTTACGTCATTCACTGAGGTAAGGAAATTCCTTGTTTTCCAGATACCGTTACCATATGTTCCGGCGTAAACCATTGGTCCTGTTCTCCATGTCTGTCTTTTGGCTGCTTCGACCCCACGAAGTTCGAAAACAGGAACAAGAGGAAGATCATAACTTGCGATAGACCAAGCAGGTGTCATAGCGGTCCCGTTCTTTGTGCCATACACTCCAAATTCTGTTCCGACAAGTATCTCTGAAGAGTTTTCAGGGTTGATCATAGCGTCATAAACAGGAGCTTGTGGTAAAACGCCCTGAATGCTTCGCCAGGTTACATTATCAGATGTGGCATTTTCGGTGATATACACATAAGATGAACTATTGTAATTGCCAAGAGTAACGATCACACGGTCAGGGTTATTTGGGTCTATTTCAATGTCCGTAATAGATCTTCCTCCAGGTAAACCGTCCGAAATATCGGTAACTGAGAGGCTGTCATCTATGTCGGTTGCACCCAAAACGGAACTGTCAAATTGAGCTGTCAGAAGACCGTCAACCCTTACAATTCTTGAGTTAGCAATACTGGCTACATATAAACTTGATCCGTCAGGTGATACCGCCAACTGATGAGGGTCCCATCCGGTTCTTACTATTCTGAACCAAACAGGTGCAGGAGATGTAACCGCATTTTCGGCCATCCATACTTCACTGTTCAAAGAATAAAATAAGCGGTTCATTGGGCCGTTTTCATCTTCGTAAAGAGCCAAAGGAGCATTAAAAATGTTACTTGGGCGTTCAGATGTCTCAGTAGCAGTAACGAAGTTTGTTTTAACACGCTCGTCGAACATGCTGCCTACTGAACCACCAGCGTTAATGCTACGGGCAAGTCTGCTGTACTGACTTTGTGCAAAGAGAACATCATTGTTCTTTTGTGAAAATTCTGCTCGGAATCCATCGCCGCCAAGTATATCATAACCACTTGTGGGGCTACTGCCCAGGCCATCAATAACGATACTGCCGTTGTCTTGCGTTCCGCCCACGATCTTTCCATCTCTAGAGGCAGAAATTCCGTAGAACTGGGTCGTCTGATACCCGTTATTTATCTCAGTATAATTCGTTAATGAAGCATTTGTTGTCTTTGCTACACCGCCATCAGAACAGATATACATAATTGCAGGCTCAGAAACTGTGTCAAATGCGATATAATGTTTATCCGCGTGAATTCCGAATTTGTTCGCAGGGTGGTTAAAGGTATTTCCGACAATTTTAGGCCCGCTGTTCGGAGTCCATTCTGCCCATTCAATACCACCAATGAACACTCTCTCATGATTGTAAGGATGAACGGCAATACAAATGTCGTATCCACCTTGCGATGAATTTAGACCGATATGGGTAAATGGAGCGAAATAGGTATTTGCTTTACCGACTATCTGTTCAAAAGTTACACCGTTATCTTTTGACTGATAGATCCCTACTAAACCGCTTCCTACTGATATAGTAGTGGTTGGTGTTGTAAATGTGACGTTTCCTGTGACTACAACGTACGCATATTTAGGGTTGCTGAAAGAATGTGTAATAGCCATTCTAGAACCTCCTGGAAGACCGTCTACCCTTAAAAAGCTGTTCCCATCTGTTGGATTTGAGGAACGCCATACTGAACCACTCAGGTAAATCAGCATGTTGCCATTTCTGTCTATAGAAATGTCACGGCAATCACCGGTCTTTGAGTTTTTCCATGTTGCACCATCGTCGTCACTATATTTGAGTCCGTTTTCAGTTGCAGCAAAAACGACGTTGTCAGTTGGGTGAGACACCATTTTGGAAACATAATTATACCCTACGGTTGTAGGCAGCTGTGTGAAAGTACTTCCATCGGTAGATTTGAAAATTCCTTCACCAGGGAACCCAGGGCTTCCGAATTCGTTACCTGAGTTGCTTGCAAAACGCTCGCCTGTGCCATAATAAATGGTACCGTTCACACTTTGGCAGATTGATCCGATGATCATGTTCTCTGCTGAATCGTCAACCATATACCAGGAAGCACCTTTATTAATGGATTTCCATAATCCACCAGATACGCCGCCGGCATATAAAATATTTCTGTCATTCCTGTCAATAAGTAAAGCTCTTGTACGTCCTCCGACATTGTCAGGACCGGCAGCTTCCCACTTGATAGGGTATGATGATTTGTTCAGTCTTTGCATTCCGACAGCCTGTGCTCTTGCGGCTTTGATCCATTCTGGCCGAATCTCGCCAGTAGCCTGATCACTTTTAAGTGAATACAGGTATTCATAAGCACCTTCAATTCCAGCAACCGGAACATCTTGCGATTCTGATCTTGGTGTGTAGTAATCTTTGTTCTGGCCTGAATTCATCAAGAATCCGAATACGGTTACCGCGGTCAGAGATAAAATTGCATAGTATAACTTCTTATTCATAATCAAAACTATTTTAGGTAATCCCCCGAAGCATGCAAAATTATTCGCTTCGGTTAATTACACAACTATAAATTAACAAACGGGAGGTATAGATGTTTAAATGGATTGTTTTTTTTTACTTTTTGCCGTCTACTCCCCACAAAAAGGACGCAAATAGTGTTCCATAAAGTTTGGGGTTATCGGTGTCTGCCATAATTGACAGGCCGCCCGGATAGGCATCAACCCCTGCTCCTATTTCAAATATCTTTATGCCGGTCCCGGAATTTCCCCAGCTAAGTTGAATTGATGAGCTCAATTGCAACCCATATTTGAAGTTTAATTCGTCCCAGCCATATCTGGCTTCAGAATAACCTACAATATTGCTTTGTGAAACATGAACATCCGGATCGTAACGCTCAGGATTTATTATACCCGGTGAAGCGTTCTGCCCTGGATAATAGATGTTCAGGTAAACAGGTTTAAGTCCAACCAGTTGAGGCCCGGCGGAGATATTGTAACTCATGCCGATCCTGCTCCATTCATTACGTGGTACGATGAGACGATTGATTCCTCCGTTCAAACGTAACAAGGCCACCCGGTTGAGTTTGCCAAAAACATAGGTGCTTGAATTCTGTATCTCTGGATTATAGATCCGGTGCTCCTTGGGATGTTTGTGAATAAGTACATCGGTGCTGAATAATGTCCTTGTCTTCATCCCCTCTTTGCCGTTCAAATGAAGATATTTTGCACCATAACCGGTTGTCCGCAAGGTAAGGCCTCCGTAATTTCCTGTGAATTGAGCATACACAGGCCGACTGACCGTTATGGACAGCAGAACAATCAGCAATATTTTTACTTTGAATATTTTCATTGATTGCCCGATGTTGTCAACGTTCCTGATGTGTGCCAAAATGTCAGCGGCACAGGCAGCGGCTAACCCTGATGATCCTTGACCTGCTCCAGTTTGCCAAAACCGGTAGGACAACGATCCCTTTTATGAAAAATGCAGGATGAGAGCATTCCCATCATCATTACTCCAATAAATATAACACTTAAAACCTTCCTTATTTTAGTCATCTTTGCGTAATAGGTTAATTAGTTAACGTATAAGATTTAAACCTAGTGCAAAGGAACAAATTTATTCAAATTTTGGAGGATCCGGTTATGAACAGACTTATCCGGGAAAATTCCGGCAGAGCCATTGATCCTTTGCTTTTTAGAAAACAACAAGGGAACTCTCCGTATGTTTCCGGAGCCGTACAAATTTTACAATTATATCACAAAGCCAAAAGGAAATTGCCTGACTGGGTCGAACACATGGCCGTGCTTACGTCAAAATCCTATGAACAGGCGTCATCACAGCTTACGGCAGATTTTAAGGCCGGATTATTCGAAGGTGATCTTATGTTGAACCTTACCGGTGGACTCGGGGTTGACGATGTATCTTTTGCCCGTGTTTTTAAGAAGGTTATCAGTGTGGACTCAGATGAGGAGATCCATGAGATAGCATCTTATAACATGTCGAAAATGGGTGTCCAAAATGTGGACAGACGTCATATGGCGGCTGAGGAATCCCTGAACGAGGTTCAGGCTTCGATCGACCTTGTTTTCGTTGATCCGGACAGAAGGCCAAAGGGAAACAGAAGGAGCATGCTGCTTGAAGATTGCTCGCCGGATGTGCTTCATCTTCAGGATATGATAATGAAACGCAGCAGGTACATGCTTGTAAAGTTGTCTCCGCTATTTGATCTGACCGAGATAAGAAGGGTTTTTCATTGCCTAAGGAAGATCATTGTACTTTCTGTCCAGCATGAAGTAAAAGAGGTGCTGACGATACATGAACAAGGTTTTGAAGGTGAACCATTGATCGCGTGTGCTGACATTAGCTCAAACGGACTGGTGAACTGGCTGAGTTCGGATGAAACAGGGCAAGATCAGGGACAAGGAAGCACTGACGCTCCTATTTATTTATACGAATCGGGAGCTGCTGTGGTAAAGGCAGGAATGGTAAGCCTTCAATCCAGGAAAGAGGGAACCAGGATCATAGGTAACTCACCATTTCATTTGTCTGACCGTTCAATTCAGGGGTTCTTAGGAAAGCAGTATCGAATAGAATGGCATATGAATTTGAAGTGGAATCTCCTTAAGAAGGAATTATCGGCCAGAGGTATTGACAGAGCGCATGTTTCCTCTCGTGATTTCCAATTAAATCCAACGGAAATTTTGAAAAAGTTAAAATTGCCTGAGGGCGGGGATCTGCAGTTAATATTTACAAGGGATGGCGATCGAAAGCCTGTTGTCTATTGCTGTAGACGGGTCAGTTGACCTTCACAATGTATTCTTCCAAAGCCGCGACCATTGAGGGTGCATTGGGTGATGGTGCAGGAATGTTGTTCACCAGGTTCGCTTCTTCAATCGCGGTGTTCGTTGTTTTCCCCCATCCTGCAATACGTGTGTCTTTCTGTTTGAAATCAGGGAAATTGTCGAACAATGATTTGATATCCTGTGGGCTAAAGAATACAATGATATCGTAATACACATCTGCCAGGTCCGAAAGGTCTGCATTCACTGTTTTGTACATTATGGATTCTGTCCATTCTACATTGTGCTGGTCGAGGAAATCAGGAATTAGCTCTTTACGAATGTTTGAACAAGGGAAAAGAAATCTTTCTTTTGTATGCCCTTTTAGAAGTTCAAGGAACTCAGGTTCGCGACCCTTACCATAAAACATCTTTCTTTTTCTTAATACCGTATATTTCTGAATGTAAAGCGAGATGCCTTCATTCACACAAAAATACTTCATGGTCGTAGGGAGTTCAACTTTCATTTCTTCAACGATACGGAAGAAATTATCTACAGCATTTCTCGAAGTAAGGATGACCGCGGTGTGATCCAGGATGTTGAGCCTTTTTTTTCTTAATTCCTTCGCAGGAACAGGCTCAACCTGAATGAATGGTCTGAAATCCAGCTTAAGTTTGTACTTATCAGCCAAAGCATGATAAGGTGACTTTGCATTGCCAGGGTCGGGTTGAGATACAAGAATGCTCTTTACTTTCAAAATTTCTATGATTTATTACCTTCCTAAATCCATCCTAATCCAAGCCAATTTATCATGACTAAGAGCGGTATTATTTCAAGGGTGCAAAGATAAAGAAATAAATAAATCCGTGGAAGTCTTGTCGATAAAGCGAGGAGAAGAAAAACTTTTATAAAGCGATATATGACATACACTATGCCAACGATCCCCAGCAAATTGAAGATCATGACCCCAACCTCAGCAGATTTTACATAGTATGCGAGCACTACCAGAGGCAGCGCCGATACAGTGAAAACATAGCCTATGACAGTTTGAAGACTGAACATTACAGGCATGAAATCACGCAGATCTAATATGGTGGTAATGATCCGGTAAATGAAAAATTTGATGACATATATTCCTATGAACATGATCAGTGTAAAGAGGAAGGCCTGGAATCCTGAGTGGAATGCAATTATTCCGGAATAGTCAAATAAGGTGTAAAAAATATAGGCTAATACCGTGGATTGGAGAAACAGGTACAAAATATTCTGTAACGTTATTTCACCGATATGATTATCAAAACCAATGCTGGAAGAACGCAACTTTATCACCTCAGAAAGAAGGTTTAAATGCTTTTTGATATTTATTGATCTTGTAAAGCCAATAATGATCAGCACCATTACAAACAATAAGAAGACCCACGTTTTTTGTTCTTTTTTACGTTTCTGTATCTCAGGGAAGGTCTGAAGAAGACTGTCGGCCTGGGATATCCTGGTTTCTTTTGCCAGGATAGTTGTGTTCAATGTTTCTGTACTGTCAGTCCCACCGTTCAAAGTATCGGTTCGAAGGGTGTCTGATATGCTAACGAGCAACGCTGAATCTCCTGATACAATGCTATCAGATTGAGCCAATGACAACACCGGCAAACAAAAGCCAATGAATGAGATAAGAATCAATCGTCTGATCACAACGCAAATGTAGTGACTTATAGGTAGTTAATTATCCCGAAGTGAATTTTGGCCCTTGAAAAGTCGATGCGGTCCCTGGAATCGGTACCCAGCGCATATGCCATTGTGAGTATCCCCGCTTTTACCTCAAGGTTGATGCCAGCACCGAAACCTAAAGGAAATCCGGATATCAGTCTTTCGGTCTCTACATTGTTATTCTCGTAATAGGCACTGTTCACAAAAACATTAAAGTAGGAGTTCTGTGAAAGTAAATACCGGTATTCAAGCATACCTACAGTGTATGAACTTGCAAGTATCGAATTTTCATCGTACCCCCGTAGCAAGTTGTTCCCGCCTATGCGGTACAATTCGTTAAAAAAAATCTGCGATGCAATGATATGTTTTCCGGACACGGTAGTTACAAGTGCGGATTTTTTGAATATTGGCTGGAAGTACTGGAACCGATACTGAATATTTCCCTGAAGATTATCAAGGTCAGCAGAATCATAAACAGAATATTTATTTTCTTCTTCGTCGAGGAATTTTACGGCATCTATCCTGTTATCTCTTTTAATGGTTTTCTTCCCTATTGAAAAAATTACCTGTGAAGAATATCCTTTACGAGGGTTAATCTTATAATCCAGTTGTTCATAGAAGAGGTCCAGTCCGTAGGTCTTTATGTCGACGGGATTTGACCAGGGAATGGCACGTGTTACTCTTACAAGAGCTGTATCAGCGGATTGCAGTATTGAAAAATTGTTCCTGAAAAATACACGGACATGGTTGTTACCTCTGAAAAGATACTGAACACCCACGTCATAGGAAATATTGGTCGTGATCGTATCAAAACGCTGCAATTCTGCGTTCAGGTCGATCCCCAGGGGTGTGTGAAATAGGTATGGATAAAGAAAACCGAGGTTCAGCTCAGAAGAATTCTCAAGAAAACTTTTCCAGTGCATGTCAAGGGCCATTCCTGACCCGGCCAGATTGTTCAGGTCTGCATTTACTTCACCGGTCAGCAGCATGTCCTTTTTTGAACTGTTACTGTTTGGTGCGAGTCCGACAATTCCATCAAGCCTGTCGGTTTTTCTTTTATCAATGTATAGCACTACCCGTGCTTTGTCTCTGATGAAATATACTTTGCTGTTGTATAGTTTTTTAACGTAAGGTAATTGATTAAGCTTTCTGTCGATTGAAGAAATGATCCGTTCATCGTAATGTTCACCTGGTTTGAAGCCCAGGTAATTGTACAGAAATGATTTGTTGACGTCAGCGTTTCCCTGGATATCAAGGGTGTCCATTTTAAAAAGTTCATTTCGCCTCAATTGCAATTCTCCGTACATGCCTGAATTCTCGATCTTAAGGTTGATCATCTTTATTTCAGCAAAAGGGTACCCGTGGTTTTCGAAATATTTAAGGATCCTCTCGGTAAGAATTCCATACTGAGAAGGGATCAGTGGCCTGCCCTCAAAACTGTCTTTCGGGAACCGCAGCACTTCCAATAACTCCTGCGGAATGTTTCCGCTGGACATTTTGATCCATTTATATTCCGGTCCTGAATGTACAAATGCATTTATATGCAATGAATCCGATAAAAGGGAGTCAATTGACACTTCAAGATGACCGTCATTGATCATGGAAATAACGAGGTCCTTCAGGATAAGCCGGGCATGATCGTCATCATTCACACTTTCCGGCAGGTCGTATTTGGCCAGGGTCTTTTCGCTCTGGTCGTTTGAGCTGATCTGTAAGGTTTTGTTCGCCTGTGCGTATACTTCTCCCAGGTTGAGCGAGATCAACACAAGACAAGTTACTGCATGTGATATCCTGTCAGCGATATGGCCATAACTTAAAACCATTTCTTTTTTGGTTTGGAAGCCATTACAGGTTTAAGATATGCCGGTTCGAAATAGACATGATCTTCAAACTGACCCATGTTAAATGCGTTCAGGGCCGGTTCGATCATTCCTTTTGCATTAAGTTTTGGACCTTCCGAATGGAAAACAGCATTTGGGTTTTTACAAATATCCATGAACTTGTCAGCACCATTGCCAATGAAATGTACTACAGAACCCTTCAATTCATCTTCAAAACTCTTCTCTTCGAGGATTGCCGGTTCAGAGGGTCTCAAAGTATTATACCCGGCATCTAAAACAGAATAGTACACCTCCATACGCCTTGCATCGAGCATTGGAATGATTAGGTCATTTTCGTTCACATCGCCTTTGTCAAGTCCTCTGGCCAGTATGGTCAGGGTATCAATGGCAATGAGCGGAACATCTACTGCATAACAGATCCCTTTGGCTACGGAAGCTCCGATCCGCAATCCTGTGTACGACCCGGGGCCTTTGCTGAGAGCAACGGCAGAAAGTTGAGAAGCTTTGATGTTTGATTCATTCAGCACCTGTTCGATAAGCACCGTAAGATACCTGGAGTGTGCATTTACTTCGTTTACCTCCTTATACATTACCATCTCATTTCCGGAGATCAGTGCTACGGAACATATCTCTGAGGCAGTTTCAATGCAAAGGATCTTGCTATCCATATTCTAATTTGCAGAAGTGCTATGGTAAATAACGTCCATCACATCCGTTCTTACATTATTTTGAATCAACAATTTGTTGGTTGCCGTTGGATAGATCCTGTTCGAAAGAAAAACATAGATGAGTCCGGTTTCGGGATCAGCCCACATCTGGGTACCTGTGAATCCACTATGCCCAAAACATTTGGGAGATGCCAGATCAGAGCAGGGTGAGATCTTTTTAGGATCTTTTTCCGGCTTGTCAAAACCAAGACCACGCCGGCTGTCTTCAGACTGGTAAGCTGTGAACATATCAATGGTCTCCTGGTTAAGGAACCTCGTGCCGTTGTACGTTCCGCCATTAAGCAACATCTGTAAAAGCCTGGAAAGGTCCTCAGCATTGGAGAACAGGCCAGCATGGCCTGCAACACCACCCAGCATAGCAGCAGCTGGATCATGCACGTAACCATGGATAAGCCCTTTGCGGAAATCTGCATCTTTTTCGGTGGGAACGATCATTGCCTTCGGAAAACGCTTTAACGGATTAAAAGTGAGGAATCTGAGATCCATAGGGCGGTAGAACACCGAATCCATGAATTTGTCAAATTCCGTTTTTGTCACTGATTCAATTATGTATTTGAGCATGATCATCCCAAGATCGCTGTACCGGTAATCTCCCTGGTCTTTGACCGGCGATGAATAGATCTGTCCGAACATAACCGACTGATACGACTTACACATGTACAGGTCTTCGCCGACCTTTATACAGAAATTGCTGTCAGGGAGTTTGGAATAAATGGTATCATAGGCAACCGGGTCCAGTACCGTAGCCTGGTAAAAAGGTATCCAGTCCTTTAAACCCGAAGAATGAGTCAGCACCTCCCGGATCGTAATCTCTTTTTTATTGGTGGTGTCCAGCACCTTAAGATAGTCAGAAAGTTTGTCATCCAGGGAAATGGCACTGTCTTCAGTCAGCTTCATGATCGCCAGAGTGGTGGCGGCAACCTTTGTCAGAGACGCTACGTCATATAGGTCATTTATGGTTACTCTCTCCTTGTTTTCATAGGTGTGATAACCGTACGCTTTGGAAAATATGATGCGACCGTCTTTTGCAACAAGGACCTGACAACCGGGAGTTCCTCCGTCGGCTATTGCTTTGTTCGCGATTGAGTCAATTTTTTTTAAACTTTCTGTTTTGATACCAACATCTTCAGGGAATCCGTATTTGATGGTTCCTGTTTCCTCTATGGTTTCTCCCTGGCCCATTTTAAAGGCGTCCGTTACGTTCACCGGAAGTATTGCATCCACGGCATTGACCCCGAAAAGAGCCTGAACTGCCGCCAGGTGATTGGGTGCATCATCCTGGTAGGCCATTACCACCGAATTGACGGTAGTGAAATTTTTCAAATTGTAGGGGTTGCCAAAATCTATAAGCACACAGGCCGAAGTTTCATCAAGTTGTTTGATGAAAGGAGGAATAACCGAAGAGATCCCGTAATTCTTTCCGGGGTACTTGCTGGTGTTGTGAAGGCCGATAAGAACTACATCGTAGTTCATAAGCTTTGTTAGGAGTTCGTTCCTTTGCGCGACAGGAGTATTAGAGGTAACAAAATATTGATCCGCCCTGGCGAAATGTTCAAATTCTTCCTGGAAGAAGGTGGTTTTTGTCGTCCCGACAGCGAGGATGGCGATCTTTTTAGTAGTGGGCGTAGGTAAAGGGAGCAGTTTGTTCTGATCCCTGACCACACAGATCTGAGCTTCGGTAAGTTTGTGGTAGAGCGCTATGGCATCCGGATCATTAAGGTCGCTTATAAGGTTTTCTTCATCGATCGGTTTTGGTTTGTCCAGACCAAGCCAGTGCTTGTATTTCAATACCTTTTTGACCTTGTCGGTAACATAGTTCTCTGAAAGTTTACCTTCTTTGATGGCTTTCATGATTGCCGCGGTTGCTTTTGAAATGTCTGACGGAGCAAGAAGAATATCGTTCCCGGCAGCAAGTGCTTTTAATTCAAGTTCTCCCGGCTGATGGAATTTGGCAACGCCTTGCATGTTCAGGGCATCGGTAAATGCCAGGCCCTCAAACTTCATTTTTTCGCGAAGAAGACCATTGATCGCTTTGTCGGAAATTGAGATGGCCATGTTTGGCCGGTCATCGATCGCAGGAATGTAAAGATGAGCGGTCATTACCGATTGAACCCCACGGTCGATCAGGTATTTAAAGGGAAACAGTTCAATAGAATCAAGTCTTTTAATAGAGTGTTTGATCACCGGAAGATCTTTGTGAGAGTCAACATCCGTATCCCCATGTCCGGGGAAATGTTTTGCACATGCGATCACCCCCATTTCCTGCATTCCACGTGCATATTCCCAGGCTTTCTTTGCAACATTGTATTTGTCTTCACCAAAAGACCTGTAATTGATCACAGGGTTGTTTGGGTTGTTGTTGATGTCAACCACAGGAGCGAAATTTACATGGACACCGATCCTTTTACATTCCAGGCCGATCTGTTTGCCCATTTCATAGATCAGGTTGTCGTTCCGGATGCCTCCTAATCCAAGCTGATAGGGATAGGTAATGGTATTGCTAAGGCGCATTGACAATCCCCATTCGCCATCGATAGCGACCATAAGAGGGATCTTTGAAAGTTCGTTGAGCTCGTTGGTAAGCCTGACCTGCGTAACCGGATCACCTTTGAAGAAGATAACCCCTCCGACATTATATGTACTTACTGTTTTTCTTACGGCATCAAGATGCGCAGCACCATATGTGGGCCTGACCTCGATCATCATAAGTTGAGCGATCCGCTCCTCCCACGACATTTTTTCAAATTGTTCCTCCACCCATACATCAGGCTCGATGTCAGATTTCGGGGCAAATCCGACCAGGGCAGGAAGCAATAATAAAAATGTGACCAGGTAACGCATAAAATGATTCAATAAATATCTGAGACAAAACTACGTTGGGAAATACCATGAAAATATAGTAAATATCCACGCTGACTGCCCCTTGTTCAGTTTATATAACGTTTACGGACGCATATGTTCATATGATGTCAGAAGAAAATTACAAAACAGAAAAATGAATTGGCCAAAAGGCCTGGTAAAAGATCATAGTTGCAAGATGATCCTTGTTTCAAAACCATTAATATGCCGGTTTCAACTTTCCTGAATAGGATAAATGTGGTGGTTCTTTATTGCACCTCCGGCTCAGCGGCGACATTCATGCCGAGGTTGTAAAACACAAAACTCCAGATGTCAGCAGCTTCATCGATCACTTTTGAAACAGGTTTTCCTGCTCCGTGGCCAGCTTTTTCATCGATCCGTATCAATACCGGGTTATCGCCTTTGTGTTTGCTTTGCAGTTCAGCGATGAACTTGAAAGAATGGGCAGGTACAACGCGATCATCATGATCAGCAGTAGTAACCAGGGTTGCCGGATATTCAACACCTTCTTTGATGTTGTGCAGTGGAGAATATTTGATCAGGTAATTGAAATCCTCCTCATTATCGCTGCTGCCATATTCAACCGCCCATCCCCAGCCAACGGTGAACTTGTGGTAACGGAGCATGTCAAGGACCCCTACTCCCGGAAGTGCAACTTTAAAGAGTTCAGGGCGTTGCGTCATACACGCGCCAACGAGTAATCCACCATTGGAACGGCCTTCAATGGCCAGTTTATCGCTGGATGTGAACTTCTCACTGATGAGAAATTCTGCAGCTGCAATAAAATCATCAAATAC
>DJML01000044.1 GCA_002436505.1 Bacteroidetes bacterium UBA6491
CTTGAGTCCTTTAGGGATCATTCCAATTTTTTAAGGGACAATTGGCGTTATCATGCATTGTTTGAGCTAAAACAAACGGATTATAAAGGTTGGGCGCACGGACTGAGGAAAGCCGGATATGCAACCAATAGAAAATATGACGACCTCATCATTCGGATCATTGAACAAAACGAACTCTACAATTATGATCTGGCTCCTTTGCCTGGGAACAATATGATCGTGGTGGCCAATGATATTCCGGCAGTATATGTACAGGAGGGAGAGACCGTTGAATCTATAGCCAGGAGCAATGACCTCAAACCACGACAGATCTACAGATACAATGAAATGCCCAGCGGTTCAGAGATCAGGGAAGGAGATATTGTTTATCTCAAGCCAAAACGACGCAGAGGAGGTTCAAAATATCATGTTGTAACGGAAGGTGAGGATATGTATCATATCTCTCAGATGTATGGGATCAAAATAAAGCACCTTTATAAGAAGAACAGAATGGAGCTGGGAAGCGAGCCTATTCCAGGAGAAAAGATCTACATGCAGACCAAGAGGAAAAAGTCGGATAGTGTCGATGTGATCATCAAGACAAATTTTGAGGAAACAGCCGGTAAGGATGATTTTGTGAATCCGAACAAGGTCACGAAAATACAAAAGGCACCACCGATCCAAAAAGACAACATTCAATTGCCTGAATACCACGTGGTTCAAAAGGGAGATAATATTTACAGGATCGCAGAGAAATATCATGTGCTAGAAGAGGACCTGCTTGAATGGAATGCAATAAATGCCTATGAGATGAAGATCGGGCAAAAGATTTATCTCACAAAAGAGAGTGCTGCGCGTTCTGCCCCGAAGGTGTCCGAAAGAACTGAAGCGGTTAAAGCTACAGAAGTTGAAGAATCCAACAAGATTGAGTCCTTAACTACTAAAAAGCATAAGGTGGTTGCCGGTGATACTGTTTACAGTATTTGCAAAAAGTACGGGATCAATCAGGAGCAGCTTAAAACCTGGAATAATATGGATTCAGTGACGATCTACATCGGTCAGGATCTTATCATTGGTCAATAAACCAAATTTGATGACCCCAACATTCATTATTTCCGTTGTCCTCGCCTACTTCGCCTTACTCATCTTTGTTTCATGGCTGACATCCCGCAATGCGGACCGGGAATCTTTTTACCTGGGAAACAGAAGGGCACCATGGTTCATTGTGTCTTTTGGAATGATAGGAGCGACACTTTCAGGTGTCACGTTCATTTCTGTCCCGGGAGCCATTGGCCACGTCGACGGTGCAATGGGTCAGGGTTCATACATTCAGGTACTATTTGGTTATATCATCGGTTACTGGATCATTGCATCGGTGCTGCTGCCGATCTACTACAAACTAAATCTCACAACCATATACGGTTATCTTGAGGAAAGGTTTGGTTTCCTGACAAGGAAAACAGGCGCCTCCTTTTTTCTGTTATCAAGAGTGATCGGGGCTGCCTTCCGTCTTTACCTGGTTGCCAAAGTATTGCATACGTTCATATTTCATCCATGGGGTGTCCCATTCTGGGTGACCATTGCTGTTACGATCCTTTTCATTTACACATATACTTACAAAAGTGGCATCAAGACGATCATTTACACGGATACAGTGCAAACGCTCTTTATGCTAGCCGCCGTTGGTCTGACTACTTATCACATAATTACTAACCTTGAACTCAGCAGCATTGCAGATTATAAGGATGCTTTCAGAGAGGTCGGTATAACAAAAGTGTTTTTCACAGAAGGCACACGTGCTTTCTGGAAACAATTTGCCAGTGGGCTTTTTCTGGCACTGGTAATGACCGGGCTGGATCAGGACATGATGCAGAAAAATTTGAGCTGCCGCGACCTGAAGTCCGCACAAAAGAACATGTACACCCTTAGTGGAACTATGTTCTTTGTAAATCTTCTATTCGTTTTGTTCGGGGCGGTCCTTTACGTCTATGCTTTCAGGAACGGCATAGAAATACCCATTGATGCGGACACAGGTGTACCAAACCGTGATCTGCTTTATCCTGAGATCGCTTTAAACCACCTTACGCCTCTGATAGGCATACTGTTCATCCTGGGCTTGATCGCTGCAGCATATTCCAGTGCCGATTCCGCCATGACCGCATTGACAACGAGTTTTCTTTTTGATTTTCTCGATTTTGAAAAAAAAGGAGGAAAGATACATATACGCAGGTGGGTCCATCTTGGATTTGCGTTGCTGATCTTTACGGTTATTGTGGTCGCATGGTATTACATGGATACATCGGTGATCACAAGGATATTCCAGATCGCAGGGCTTACGTACGGGCCACTACTTGGTCTTTTCAGCTACGGAATTATCACTAAACGAAAGGTGAAAGATGTTTGGGTGCCGGCAGTATGTGTATTGGCACTGGTCGTATCAACACTTCTTTTTATGTATTCAGATAATTGGTTCGGATATAAGATCGGATTTGAGATACTCATCTATAATGGAATAATTACTTTTGTTTTGCTTCTTTTAACTTCATTCTTTCCAACAGATGACAGTTCAGAAGCAACAGAATCAGTAGAAAAGCAGTTAATATAAGCGCAAGCTACCTATATGGCAGAAGAAGAAAGGATAAAGAAAGCGTTTGAGATCAAACAATGGCCGGACATTAAAAGCTCCGACAGTTGGAATATCTTTAAGGTAATGGCTGAATTTGTGGAAGGGTATGATACGCTAGCCAGAATTGGTCCGTGTGTATCCATTTTTGGTTCAGCAAGAACCAAATCAGGACACAAGTATTACGATATGGCTGTTGAAATAGCTCAGAAACTCAGCGAGCAGGGACTTGGAGTGATCACAGGAGGAGGCCCAGGTATTATGGAAGCAGCCAATCTGGGCGCAAAACAAGGCCATGGGAAATCCGTAGGTTTGAACATCGCTTTGCCTTTCGAGCAGGTCCCCAATCCTTATATCGACAGCGATAAACTGATCAATTTTAAATTCTTCTTTGTCAGAAAGGTCATGTTCATGAAGTACGCACAGGGATTCATCGTACTTCCGGGCGGTTTTGGAACACTGGATGAACTTTTTGAAGCACTTACACTGGTGCAGACAAAAAAAACAGCAACTTTCCCAGTTATACTTGTAGGTACTGAATTCTGGGGCGGACTTATCGACTGGATCAAAGAGGTAATGATGGAAAAAGAGAACAACATCAGCCCTGAGGACCTCTTTCTCTTTAAACTGGTAGATACGTCAGACCAGGCTGTGGAGGAGATCTTTGATTTCTATTCCAGGTATTCGATGAGTCTCAATTTCTGATCATTACAGTTTTAATCATTCAATCATTTAATGATACAATGATGCAATGATGTAATGATTCAATGATTCAATGATT
>DJML01000011.1 GCA_002436505.1 Bacteroidetes bacterium UBA6491
CCACCCCTGATCGTATCTCAAAAAATGCTGGACGACATAAAAGCTGAAATGCCCGCATTGCCTGAAGAGCTTTTGAAGCAGTTTGAAGGTGAATTTAAACTCAGCCGGTACGATGCCACAAACCTAACGGAGACCAAGGAACTTGCGAAATACTATCTGGACATAACAAACCACACCACCAATTATAAGGCAGCTGCCAATTGGGTCATGGGCCCCGTCAAAGGATGGTTAAATAAAAACGCTTTTAGTATTGAGCAATTTCCATTAATGGCTGAAAGCATTGCCGATATTATTTCGATAATTGATGAAGGAAAGATAAGCAACGCGATCGGCGAACAGAAAATTTTCCCGGCCATGATAGCACAACCTGATAGTGTAGCTATTAAAATTGCAGAAAGCCTGGGCGTAATTCAGAGCAGCGACGCTGATTTCCTTGAAGAGGTCGTTGAAAAAGCATTAAATTCTTACCCAGACAAGGTAGAAGAGTACAGAAATGGTAAAAAAGGAGTGCTCGGATTATTTATGGGTGAGGTGATGAAATTATCAAAAGGGAAAGCAGATCCTAAAGTAGCAAGCCAAATGCTTAGGAAGAAGCTTGAAGAAAATTAGGAACATTTTGGCAAGAATTTTGTTAAACAATAAACTATGAGTAAAAATTTCTTAACCAACTGGAGAACGTTAGCATCGGTGATGGCGATCATCGCAATATGCGTTGTTGCCTGCGGCAGCAATACCTCCGACAATAACCAAACAGAGAAAACAGTAAGCGAAGTTGTTGCTGAAGACGATGTACAGGCAAAAGAAACAAATTCTGTCATCTATGGTAAAATCGAAAATTCGCCCAATGAACTGGTCATTCTTCGTGAATTAACAGTTAAAAACCTGATCTTTCTTGATTCTATCAGGACCGACGAAAAAGGGAATTATGAACTGAAGGCTGCTGTTGATCAGGAAACACTTGTACTTATTAATATCGGCAACATTCAATCACCCGGCGTTCCGATGGTAATGAAACCTGATGGCAAGATTAAACTTACCATTGATAATTCGTCAGTTTTCCCTTCGATCTCTGTAAAAGGAGACAACGCGAACGAATACATGAAGAAACTTTATGACCTGTATATTGTGCATGGTAAGAAAAGCCAGGAGTTCAATGAACGTGTTTCAGATTTCGACCCACGTACTGCTTCTGACAGTTTGAAAAAAGCCCTTAACGCTGAATATATAAGTCTTCAAAAAGCAATGAGTGACGACATCATGAGTTTTGTAGTGAACACTACAGGTTCAGAAGCGACATTTTTTGCAGCTACCTATATTTTGCCTGAACCTACAATGGAGTTGCAGGACGCCGCTCTGGAGGCCATGAAAAAGGGAATTCCTGATTCAAGATACACAAAAGAACTTGAAGAGAGGTTAAATGCGATTAAACCACTGGACATTGGCGGGATGGCTCCTGAAATAAAACTAATGAGCCCTGAGGGAAATGAAATTGCCTTGTCATCACTTAGAGGCCAATATGTACTAATTGATTTCTGGGCATCGTGGTGTGGGCCATGCCGTAGGGAAAACCCTAATGTAGTGAAGGTATACAACAAATATCATTCTAAAGGATTTGAGATCCTCGGCGTCTCATTAGACAAGGACGGGAACAAATGGAAAGGAGCAATCAAACAGGACGGTCTCACCTGGATGCATGTAAGCGATCTGAAAGGATGGCAGTCCGTCGCTGCAGCGACATACAATATACATTCTATCCCGGCAACGATACTGCTTGACAAAAGTGGCCGTATAATAGCAAAAGATCTTAGAGGCCAGGCACTGGAAGCCAAGCTTCAGGAAATTTTCAATTGATCTGTTTCCTTTTCCTTATTCTATTTACCACTGGTAACGTAACATTAACAAACATTTAATCTGTGTGTAACAGCTTATTTGAAAAACGATGATTAATTTGCGGTATCAGTAGAAACGAGGTATGAGTCCAAAGATTCTTGTGGTTGATGATGAACCGGATATAATTGAATTCATCAGATATAATCTTATAAAAGAAGGTTTTACATGTGAAACTGCGAAGAGTGGAACGGAGGCGGTGGCTAAATCTCTTTCTTTCAAACCGGATCTTATTCTCATGGATGTAATGATGCCCGGAATGGATGGTATTGAAGCATGCCGAAGGATCAAGGCCAACCCAGAGACCGCAAACGCATTTATCATGTTTCTTACTGCCAGGAACGAGGAATTCAGTGAAATAGCCGGGTTTGATGCAGGAGGTGACGACTATGTTGCCAAACCGATCAAACCAAGAGCGCTGCAAAGCAGGATAAAGAGTGTACTTAACCGCCAGTTAAATTTTAAGAATAAAGAAAGTGAGACACTTGATCTTGGAAACATAAAAATTGACCCATCGAGCTATCTTGTTTTTATTGATGACCAGCAGTTAAATCTGCCAAAGAAAGAGTTTGAATTGCTCTATTTACTTGCATCAAAACCTGGTAAAGTTTTCACCAGAGAAAAGATCCTCAGAAAAATATGGGGTGAACAGATCGTCGTTGTCGATCGTACCATTGATGTTCATATTAGAAAGATCCGGGAAAAGATCGGTGATGAAAGAATTGAAACCATTAAAGGCGTAGGCTATAAATTCCAGGCATTGTCAGAAACAGACCAGGCCCGTTAATTTTCGGCATTAACTTTCCTAACTTTGCAGTCTACATCTTAACTAAGATAAAGGATGGCCATTATCAAAAATCCGACGCCAAAGAATATCGCACTGCTAGCGGCAGGTTTATCTTCCGTCGTTCCGGTTATGGCGCTGATCATTGCGGGTGTTGACCTGGTCTTCAGCATTGTTATCATTGTGGTTTACTTCATCTCTACTTATGTGATATTCAATTCATTACTGGAGAAATTTATTTACAGGAATATAAAGGTCATTTACAAGAACATTCACCAGTTAAAAACTAAGGATTTCAACGTCTCAAATAAAAAAGATCCGATCAAGGAAGTATCGGATGAAGTATTTGCCTGGGCCAGGGAAAAACGGGATGAAATTCAAACCCTGAAACGACAGGAAAATTTCAGACGGGAATTCCTGGGGAATGTTTCCCACGAACTCAAGACCCCTATTTTCAACATCCAGGGTTACATTCATACCCTTCTTGACGGTGCCCTGGAGGACAAAGATGTGAACAGGAAATTTCTAACCCGTGCGGCTAAAAGCACCGAACGTTTATCTGAACTGGTACAGGATATCAGCACTATTTCAAAGATCGAATCCGGTCAACTGGAAATGGAACCTTCTTCATTTGATATCGTTGAGCTTACTGAGGAAGTTTTTGAAGGAGTTGAACTAAAGGCCAGAGAAAGAAAGATCAGTCTGGAAATTAAAGGTGAAGGCAAAAGATCTTTTAATGTTCTTGCAGATCGCTCAAGAATTAAACAGGTCCTTACCAACCTTATCACCAACGGGATCAAATATGGCAATGAGAAAGGCTATGTACAAGTGGGATTTTACGACATGGATAAAAACGTCCTTATTGAAGTCAGTGATAATGGTGAAGGAATCAGTGAAGAACATTTAACACGGCTTTTTGAAAGATTCTACCGGGTAGATAAAAGCAGAAGCAGAGAGGCTGGCGGGTCGGGTCTTGGCCTCGCAATCGTAAAACACATTATTGAGGCACATAACCAAACCATAAATGTCCGTAGTTCATTAGGGAAAGGCACCACTTTTGGTTTCACTCTGCTCAAGAGCAAGGACTGAAAGTAAGTTTCAGCAAATTCTGATCAACAAATTCATTCATTTTAGCAAGGATCACAGGTTGGTATTTTAATACTGATAATTCATTGAACATAACTCCTTATTAAATTAAGATTTTCTTTCCTTTGTAAGATCGAATGGAAAGTTTCATTGTATCCGCCCGAAAATACAGACCAACTACTTTTGAAGATGTTGTAGGACAAGAACACGTTACCAAAACACTTCAGAATGAGATCAAAGGCAACAAGCTTGCCCAGGCCTTTTTATTCTGTGGCCCGAGAGGGGTTGGTAAAACGACGTGCGCAAGGATCCTTGCCAAAGAGATAAACAAGGACAGCATTGATGACCCTGAATATGATCATTCGTTTAGCATATTTGAGCTTGATGCCGCTTCTAACAATTCAGTTGAGGACATTCGAGAATTATCTGCGCAGGTTCGCATTCCCCCACAGATCGGGAAATATAAAGTATATATCATTGATGAGGTTCACATGTTGTCCGTGCAGGCATTTAACGCCTTCCTGAAAACGCTTGAAGAACCTCCGGCCTACGCTATTTTCATTCTTGCAACTACAGAAAAACATAAAATATTACCGACAGTTCTGTCTAGATGCCAGGTATTTAACTTCAACCGTATAGCGACCGTTGATATGGTTGCCCATCTCAGAAAGATCGCTGAAATGGAAAATATTAAGGTGGAAGACAATGCACTCCATGTGATCGCTCAGAAATCTGACGGTGCGCTTCGTGATGCGCTTTCAATGTTTGATCAGCTGGTAAGTTTCACACAGGATGGAATCCTCACGTATGATATCACTATAGAACAACTGAATGTTCTGGATTACATATATTTCTTTAAACTTACCGATGCCTTTATCAATGTTGATGTAACGACATCGCTTTTAATTTATGATAAGATCCTGAAAGAAGGTTTTGACGGGCAGCTGTTTCTAAATGGACTCGCCGGTCATTTCAGGGACCTGATGGTCGCAAGAGAGCCTAAATCAGTAGGGCTGCTGGAGGTTCCCGATAACATAAAAAAGAAATACCAGCAAACTGCTGCTGAACTATCGGATTCATGGCTCGTCAATGCAATTAACGTTGCCAATAAATTTGATTTTTCTTATAAAATGAGCAGTAATCCCAGGCTTCATGTAGAACTTGCTCTGATCAAAATGTGCCATATAAAATCGCTGGTGGACCTGTCTGAAAAAAAAAAGCGCAGTCGGCTGAGTAGTGTCTTTGATAAAAAGTCAGACGAATTACAGACAACAACCATTGCAGAGGAGCAGCAGGCCCTGGTCGGCATTGAGCCTGAAAACACTGAACCGGCAGTTGAAAACCGGTCATCCGAATCTGATATTCAAGAGGTTAAGGAGCGTCCCGACCCTGTAACACCCTCCGGTAAAGCGACAAAACGCAAGCAACGTAAAGGATTACTGTCCGTCAATATTGATGAAATAATGAACAGTGGTACATCGAAACCGGATGAAGATGTAAAAGAAGAATCCACGCCTGCTGAGGAAGAGATAAGTGAAAGAGTGAAAGAATTTACTTTCAATGAAGTTCTTGAAGCATATAACAAGTTCGGAGAAAATTTACTGGAAGAGGGCAGAAAGAGTCTGAACGCTGTTTTTAAAATGATCGTGCCGGTGCTCGAGGAAAATTCATTGAAACTGAATGCAACAAAAACACAGATCAACCAGTTGAATGAAGTTCGCGTCGAGTTCCAGAGATACATGAGAGATCACCTGCACAATGACGGATTCAACATTGAAATGGTCGAAATTCAGGAAGAAAAGACAAACAGAAAGCCATACACCGATCGTGAGAAATTTGAGGATATGGTGAAAGACAACCCTTCCCTGGAGAACCTGCGAAAAAAATTTGGTCTTGAATTTGACTGATCTAATCCTCTGACCTTAAAACTAAATTCCGCTTTCCACTTTCCGGAAAGACTTTCAGGCTTTTAACAGAACCTGAAATCCTTGCCGGGGTATTTGGCGATCTCACCAAGCTCCTCCTCTATCCTTAGCAGTTGATTGTACTTGGCGATCCTGTCGGTTCTTGAAGCAGAACCAGTTTTTATCTGGCCTGAATTCATTGCAACTGCAAGGTCTGAGATCGTTACATCTTCCGTTTCTCCACTTCTGTGGCTGATAACATTGGTATAACCGTTCCTTGTTGCCAGGTTTATTGCATCAATCGTTTCAGTCAATGTTCCGATCTGATTTACCTTGACCAAGATTGAATTTCCAACTCCTTCATTAATTCCCCTTTGCAACCTGTCCACATTGGTAACGAAAAGATCATCACCAACGAGTTGTACTTTGCTGCCAATGGTATCGGTCAGGGCTTTCCATCCTTTCCAGTCGTCTTCGGCCAAACCGTCTTCTATTGATACGATAGGATATTTGGAGGTCCATTCTTTCCAGTATGATACCATTTCCGCAGAGCTTAGTTTTTTTCCTGACGATTTATGGAAGTGATACACGCCTTCATCTTTAAGATAAAACTCACTGGAAGCAGCATCCATAGCAATATAGATGTCTTCTCCCGGACGGTATCCTGCACTTTCAATAGCCTTAAGAACCGTTTCAATAGCTTCTTCGTTGGACTTCATGCTTGGAGCAAATCCTCCTTCATCACCCACATTTGTACTGTACCCTTTTTTACTTAGGACCTTTTTAAGGTGGTGGAACACCTCTACTCCCATTTGCAAAGCAGTAGAGAAATTAGGTGCATGCACAGGCATGATCATAAACTCTTGAAAATCAATTGAATTATCAGCATGCGCTCCTCCATTCAGAATGTTCATCATAGGTATAGGAAGAGTAGTAGCACCAACTCCACCCAGGTAACGGTACAAGGACTGTCCGCTTTCTTCAGCTGCAGCTTTTGATGCCGCAAGACTTACTGCGAGCATAGCATTTGCGCCAAGCTTAGATTTGTTAGGAGTACCATCAATATCGATCATCAGACGATCAATATAGGTTTGGTCGAATACATCAAGACCTTCCAGTTCGCCAGAAATGATGTTATGTACATTATCAATAGCATTGAGTACGCTTTTACCCATGTACACTTTCTCATTTTTGTCTCTAAGTTCAACAGCTTCGTGGATTCCTGTTGAAGCACCGGAAGGCACCGCTGCTCTACCCAGAATTCCATTGGTGGTGAAAACATCCACTTCAATGGTTGGATTGCCCCTTGAGTCAAGGATCTGACGTGCAATTACTTCTGCAATTATGCTCATGCTGTTATACTTTTACTTTTTTTGATCATTTCAATAAAATCGTCGAAAAGGTACCGCGAATCGTGCGGACCGGGCGAAGATTCCGGATGATACTGAACAGAGAATGCATCTTTCCCTTTTATTCTGATGCCTTCAACCGTATCGTCGTTCAGATTTCTGTGGGTTATTTCGACAACATCCTCATTCAAACTTCCAGGATCAATAGCAAATCCATGATTTTGAGAGGTGATCTCACTTCTTTCTGTTATCAGATTTATTACCGGATGATTTAAACCTCTGTGTCCATTGTGCATTTTGTATGTGGTCATACCTCCTGCTTCAGCCATTATCTGACAACCAAGGCAAATTCCGAATACCGGATCATTATTCTCAATGATCGATTTTACGGTATTTACTGCGTACTCCATTGCAGATGGATCGCCAGGGCCATTCGATAGCATGATCCCATCCGGATCCCATGCCTTTATTTCCTCATACGAAGTTTTAGCCGGGAACACTTTCATGTAGCAATCTCTTTCCGCAAGGCATCTTAGGATATTCGTTTTAACCCCAAGATCGAGAACAGCCACCTTAATCGCAGCATTTTCATTTCCAAAGAAGTAAGGTTCCTTCGTAGTTACCTTGCTTGCCAGTTCAAGGCCATTCATTGAGGGGACTTCTTTGACCATTTTCTTTAGCTGGTCTTCATCCAGTATCTCACTTGACACTATGCAGTTCATAGCGCCTTTTGAACGAATATGACGAACTATCTGACGGGTGTCAACATCTGAAATACCTACGAGATTATTCTCTACAAAATAGTCATTCAGAGAGTTTGAGGCCATCTTTCTGGAATAGGTGTGCGAATATTTCTTACAGATCAGGCCATTGATCCGAATCTCTTCAGATTCAACTTCTTCGTCTGAAACTCCATAGTTTCCAATATGATCACTGGTCATTACAATGATCTGTCCAAAATACGATGGGTCTGTAAAGATTTCCTGATAACCGGTCATTCCGGTGTTGAAGCAGATCTCTCCGGTAGTGGTTCCTATCTTACCGATTGCAGAACCGCGGAATACACTTCCATCTTCCAGTACAAGCAGGGCTTCACGGGCGATTGAATTATCCAAGATTATTAATTTTTGCAAAGATATGATTCAGGATTCCGCTGCAAAATGTTGTGGAAAATAAATTATCTTTTCGTACGTGACATTTCCGTTTCGGTGATCCACTCGACAATATCATTGATCACTTTCTCAGAAAAATGACCCGGATTAAGATATTCTCCTCTGTTCGGCTCCCCCTCACCATAAAGAAACAAGTGATTCAATCCGGGATATATGGTCATTTTAACGTGATCTGAAGAATCGACAAGCCCGTCCCATGCTGAAGCGTTTGACGCCGGAGGAACCTGGTAATCACGTTCACAGTAGATCACAAACGACGGCATACCATGGCTGACAGTTGTCGCCACCGGATCATAACTCAGAATATCTTTCCAGAAAGACCCGCCCCAGGGCCCAAGATTAGATACCTCTTTATAATAATAATTTCCTTTATCGAGTTCCTCTACTGCCCCGGACACCTTATTGATCATCTTTTTCCTTGCTCCTTTCATACGACCATCATCCTGCAGCAGCAAACGGACCTGGTAGTCGATGAGATGGTGCAAAGGCATGGTAGGACCAGCTAAAAGAATAACCCCTTTCAGATTTTTATCCCTTAAGGCAATTCGGGGAGCCATAAGTGCTCCCAGACTATGTCCTACAAGAAAGACCGGGCTGGAATCAGTAAGTTGGTTAGAGCGGACAAGGCGGATCGCACTTAACGCGTCGTCAACAGTAATATCATCAACGGTCAGACTATCAAACTGTTCTTTGTACAGATCTTTATAAACGTATGTGCGTTTATCATAACGCAGTGAGGCAATCCCTTTTTCGGCAAGGAATAAAGCCAGGTCGAGGTATATTTTATTGGGACCATATTCAAGATCCCTGCTAGCTGGCCCTGAGCCATGTACGATCACCACCACCGGGCAATTATTGCAACTATCAGGAATCATCAGCTCCCCGTTCATCCGGAAGGTATCTGTTTCCACTACAACATGTTCCGCCTGAATAATCTTGCCAAGCATGCGGTCCGGCATTTGATAATTCAAAGGCAGAAAAAGAAAAGAAGTGACCTGATCCTTTAGATCTAATACTACCCTGAGATCAAAAGCTGCCCTTTCAAACAATAATTTGTAGTTTGCTGTGTACCCGCCTGCAGTATGCTGTGTGTCTAAAGAAGATATCTTCTCTAATTCACCATATTCCTCCTCGATTCCCATCCATGCTTTTTTTAGCTTTGAGGGCGACAGGGCCCTTTGCACATCATCTGAAGTAAGACGAATCGCTGCCTTCCAACGTTTGCTTATCACATGTGAGACCAGCTTATCCGCATTTTCAAATCCTGAGTCAGGAACCTTCACCTGAGCGGCAGTTTGATAATATACAAAAAACAGGAGGGGTATTAACAGATATCTCATAGACTGATCGTATCAAATTTGTCCAGCAATTTAATGAAGACGGAAAAATCTTTCGGCTGTGGAGCCGTCAGATCATAATTCTTGCCGTTCAGTTCAAATTCCAGCTTGTGTGCGTGCAACGCAAGTCTATGTATCATTGGCGTCTCCTCTTTACCTTTTCCAATGTTGAAATTCCTTTTTATCGATGAGAGGTAAGGCATCTGGCCTCCATAAGCGTCGTCTGCAACGATCACCGCATTCTGAGACACAAGATGTACCCGTATCTGATGCAGTCTTCCGGTCACAGGAGTGCAGGAAATCAAAGAGTAATGACCATATACCTTTATGGTCGTAAAATTTGTTTCAGCCGGTTTGCCATGCTTTTTGTCAACCTTTGCCTTCCCTCTGGCGGTGGTATCAAGCGGGAGATCCACTTTCAGATCATCAAAATGATGCCTTCCCTCAGAGATTGCCAGATATGTTTTTTTTATCTCGCGGTTACGGAACAGGCCTGCACACTCCTTATAGGTATCGTTATCTTTTGCGATCAAAAGGGCGCCAGAAGTATCTTTATCTATTCGATGGCACAACTGGGCATTGGATGAATATTTTTTAGCAAGCCGAAGAATGGAAATGGAATCGTTGTTTCTTTCGTCAAGTGCAGAGATCCCTGCCGGCTTGTTAATGGCAATAATCTTTTCATCTTCATAAATGATCCAATCCTTAAATCGATTTCCCATCAGGCCAGACGTTTTATTATTTCAGCAATGGTAACTGTATCCTGGATGCCTGATTTCATGTTCTTAAGGGTCATTTTTTCTTCTTTGACCTCATTTTCCCCTACTACCCCGACGTATTCAAAGTTTCTTTTGTTCGCGTAATCAAATTGCCTGGCTATTTTTTTCCTGTCAGGATACACTTCGCATCCTATGCCTTCGGCCCTTAATTGAGAAGCAACTTTCATACAGTACAACATACTGGATTCCTCAAAATGGCACAAAAGGATTTTCGATGGATTCTCATTTATTTCGTCAAAAAGGTTTCGTTCCTCCATGATGTCATAGATCCGGTCGATGCCAAATGATATTCCAACACCCGGCATATCCTTTACCCCGAACACCCCTGTCAGGTCATCGTACCTTCCGCCACCTGATACGCTTCCGATGCCACTGTTCGGGATCGTGGCTTCAAAAATACACCCGGTGTAATAATCAAGACCTCTTGCCAGTGTACCGTCGAGGTATAAAGTCGCCTTATGATCCATTGCCTCAAGATACGTGATCAGATCCCGAAGATCTTTAAAAGCTGTACTTGAAGAATCTGAGCTGATCACCATTGACTCCCATCTAGAAATTGTAGCTTCATTCAGCACCTGCTTCGCCAGGAAAGGCCTTAGTTTTTCAATGGCCTCCTCATTAAATCCGGAGCTGATCAACTCCCTGGCTACGCCATCAGCACCTATTTTGTCATATTTATCAAGAGCGATGGTCAATTCCTTAAAATTATCCGGATAACCGATGGTCTCAGCAACTGCTTCCAGCAATCTCCTGTGATTTATACGCAGTTCATAATCGCTAAGTTTCAGGTTCAGGAACACTTCATTGTAAATCGCCACGAGATCCGCTTCCCCGGTAAGAGACTTTGATCCGATGATATCCGCATCACACTGCCAGAATTCCCGGTAACGCCCTTTCTGAGGTCGGTCGGCACGCCATACAGGCTGCATCTGATACCTTCTGAAAGGAAACTGCAGGTCATTCCTGTGCTGTACAACAAATCGCGCAAGAGGGACGGTAAGATCATAACGAAGTCCTTTCTCTGCAATTTTTGGTAAAAGCGTCCAGGCGTCATTCCGGTCGTTCTCTTTTGATTTTGACAGGAAATCTCCGGAATTCAGGATCCTGAACAACAGTTTATCCCCTTCTTCACCATATTTTCCGGTAAGTGTAGAGATGTTCTCCATTGCAGGGGTCTCTATTGGCATGAAACCAAATTTGAGGTATACATTCTCTATGGTTTTGAGAATATGCTTTCTTCGGCTCATGTGCCCCGGAAGAAAATCCCTTGTCCCTTTAGGAATTGTTGGTGTTTGCATAGCGCAAAGATAACCTCCTATCTTTTTCTGCAAATGAATGAAATAATCAATTAGATGATTGGCATGAAAGTGGATTTATTATTATCTTTGCACCCCGATATTAATCGACGGCATTATGAAAGATGGAATTCACCCGGAAAATTATAGAATGGTAGTGTTCAAAGACATGTCCAATGGGGAGGAGTTTTTAATTCCTTCAACTGTTGACACCAAAGAAACTACCAAATGGGAAGACGGCAAAGAATATCCTTTGTATAAACTGGATATCTCTAATACGTCTCACCCGTTTTACACTGGTAAAGTGAACTTTGTTGATACGGCAGGACGTATTGATAAGTTCAACAAGCGCTACGGTAAAAAGAAATAAGTCCGAAAAAAGGATATTTTACGAGAAGCTCTCTAATTTAGAGGGCTTTATTCGTTTTTATGAATTACATACTATTTGACGACGACAGAAGGACGCAGCTCTATCCGCTGACCATGACACGTTCAGCAGCGGATCTTCGTTGCGGTATCCTGAGTATCCGGGAGAAATGGGAAAAAAGGTTGAATGTCGATTCTATTCCAATTTCAACCGTACCGTATCTTCAATCAAAATATGGGTCCGTTTCAGGACCTGCAATGCTTATCAACTCAAGATGGATGCCGGATGAATCATCGCTGGATACCATAAGATCCCTTACGCACAATGAATCCCTGTATGCAGGTGATACGCTACTCGCCTGGAGGACAGGAAATGAAATTTCGCTGGAAACAGACCCTGAACACAGGAGACAGATAACGGCAGCCCATATGATCGATCATACGTATGATCTTTTTTCAATGAACGGAGTTGAACTCGCAAGAGATTTTGAACTTATTACCTCCGGAAGACATTCTGCGCATCTTAGTAAGTCGAATACAGTCATAGGAAACGGCCCTGTTTTCATCGAAGAAACCGCCGTAGTTGAAGGAGCCACTATCAATGCAAGCAACGGGCCTGTATATGTTGGTCATCATGCTGAGATAATGGAAGGCAGCCTCATAAGAGGTGGACTGGCCTTGTGCGAAGGATCCATAATAAAAATGGGGGCAAAGATCTACGGACCTACTACCATCGGGCCTCATTCCAGGGTTGGAGGAGAAGTGAACAATTCTGTGATCCTGGGGTACAGCAATAAAGGGCATGATGGGTTTCTTGGAAATTCCGTGATCGGCGAATGGTGCAACATTGGTGCCGATAGCAATACCTCAAACCTGAAGAACAACTATGCTGAAGTGAGGCTTTGGGATTATAACACCGGCCGTTTTGCTGCGACCGGAAAACAATTTTGCGGACTCATCATGGGAGATCACAGCAAATGTGGCATTAACACAATGTTCAATACCGGCACGGTGGTAGGGGTGTCAGCAAATATATTCGGTTCTGGATTTCCGAGAAATTTTATCCCTTCCTTCGCCTGGGGAGGCGCCGCAGGCTTCTCAACTTTTCAATTAAATAAAGTGTATGAAGTGGCCAATGTGGTCATGGAAAGACGATCTGTGAAACTGGGTGACATAGATAAGAACATTTTGTCGGCTGTTTTTGAAATGACCGCCAACTACAGATTCTGGGAAAAAAAATAAAAAAAAATAACAGCTAAAATGGCAAGAAATATTGTTGCAGGAAACTGGAAAATGAA
>DJML01000066.1 GCA_002436505.1 Bacteroidetes bacterium UBA6491
GGAGCAGGAGCAGGAAAGAGGTATAACCATTACTTCTGCTGCGACGACAACGTTCTGGAAATATCCTACCAGCCAGGGTAAGATCACGGATGATTCAATTGACTACCGCATTAATATAATCGATACGCCAGGTCACGTGGACTTCACAGTTGAAGTGGAAAGGTCGCTTCGCGTATTAGATGGGTCTGTTGCCTTGTTTTGTGCAGTTTCCGGTGTTGAACCGCAATCTGAAACAGTATGGAGGCAAGCTGATAAGTACAAAGTGCCAAGGATCTGTTTTGTTAATAAAATGGATCGTGCGGGTGCGGACTTTTTTAATGTGGTCGAAGAAATAAAAAGTAAACTGGGCGCGAATCCCATTCCTTTGCAGGTACCCATAGGGGCAGAGGAATCTTTTAGGGGTGTGGTTGACCTGATCCACAATAAGGCCATCTATTGGAATGAAGAAGACAAAGGGCTGACCTATGTCATTGAAGATGTTCCGGAGGATCTATTGGAAACGGTATCTGAGTGGCGCCAAAAACTAGTGGAAAGCGTAGCTGAATATGATGATTCGATCCTCGAGAAATTCTTTGAAGATCCGGATTCCATTACAGAAGATGAATTGAGAGCCGCGATTAGAAAGGCTGTGATCGATATGTCGTTTTCGCCCGTATTGTGCGGTTCAGCTTTCAAGAATAAAGGGGTACAGGCCCTGTTGGATGCTGTTTGTCAGTACCTTCCGTCACCGCTGGATCTTCCTCCCGTAAAAGGGATCAATCCTGACAATGATCAGGAAATTAGCCGTGAACCGGATGCAGACAAACCTTTTGCAGGATTGGCATTCAAAATAGCCACTGATCCGTTTGTCGGTAGGCTTTGCTTTTTCCGAGTTTACTCAGGCGTTCTAGAAGCAGGCTCATATACTTATAATATGAGAACCGGCAAGCGTGAGAGGATCTCAAGGTTAATGCAGATGCACTCCAACAAGCAGAATCCGTTGGATAGGGTAGAAGCGGGTGATATTGCGGCCGCGGTGGGATTCAAGGATATAAAAACCGGAGATACGCTGGTTGATGAAAAACATAAGATCATCCTTGAATCGATTACCTTCCCGGATCCGGTAATTGGTTATGCCATTGAGCCTAAGAAACAAGCTGATGTTGATAAACTTGGTGTTGCCATATCTAAACTAGTTGAAGAGGATCCAACGCTTACGGTGCAAACGAACGAGGAGACCGGGCAGACCGTATTACGTGGAATGGGTGAACTTCACCTTGAAATTATCATTGATCGATTGAAGCGGGAATTTAAGGTTGAGATCAACCAGGGAGCTCCGCAGGTTGCCTACAAGGAAGCCATAACGGCCACTGTGGAACATCGAGAGGTCTATAAGAAACAAACGGGTGGTCGCGGTAAATTTGCCGATATTGTATTTGAACTGGGCCCGCAGGATCGAGATTACGACAAACCCGGTCTGCAGTTTGTAAACCAGATTGTTGGTGGGGCCATACCACGAGAATTTATCCCCGCGATTGAAAAAGGATTCCGGGAAGCCATGAAGAACGGGCCATTGGCCAATTATCCGCTTGAAAACATGAAAGTGCGGATCTTCCATGGCTCTTTCCATGATGTTGACTCAGATTCGCTGTCTTTTGAACTGGCAGCCCGAATCGGATTCAAGGAAGCTTCGAAAAAAGCGCAGCCTAAATTGCTTGAGCCGATTATGTCGGTTGAGGTGGTTACGCCTGATGAATATACAGGTCCCGTTACCGGTGACCTCAATAAAAGAAGGGGTATTATGAAAGGGATGGATACAAAGGGTGGAGCCCAGGTAATCAAGGCGGATGTGCCTCTTTCAGAATTGTTTGGATATGTTACCGACCTGCGTACCATCACTTCAGGTCGTGCGGCAGCTACTTTAACGTTTTCACATTATGACCAGGTGCCGGTCAACTTGTCTGAAAAAATCATAGCGAATATAAAGGGTGAATAATTAAGATAATGACACAGAAAATTAGAATTAAACTGAAGTCTTACGATCACAACCTGGTTGACAAATCTTCAGAAAAAATTGTAAGGGCGGTTAAGACGACTGGAGCTGTTGTTAGTGGGCCTATCCCCCTCCCTACAGAAAAGGAGATTTTCACAGTTCTCAGGTCACCACATGTGAACAAGAAATCAAGAGAGCAGTTTCAATTGTGTACGTACAAGCGTTTGGTCGATATTTATTCAAATAGTACAAAAACGGTTGATGCACTGATGAAACTTGAGCTTCCAAGCGGTGTTGATGTAGAAATTAAGGTTTGATTTGACTTGAAAGATACTTCAAGAACCAATATTCGTATTGGTTCTTTTTTTGTCTGAAGCGACAGACAAATAGATTCGATTGCTTTTGTAATTAAATTTATATTTAATACCTTTGCAGTCCTTTTATCGGCCTCTGCCTCTCTCAGGCAGGTAATTTTATTAAAATAATGTCAGGAATAATAGGAAAAAAAATAGGAATGACCAGTATATACGATGCCGAAGGGCGCAGTGTAGCGTGTACACTTGTTCAAGCTGGTCCTTGTGTGGTAACTCATATCAAGAACGAGGAATCTGACGGATATAAGTCAGTACAATTGAGTTATGATGAGAGGAAGGAGAAAAGAACGCCTAAAGCGATCAAAGGTCATTTCGACAGGGCCAATACTACTCCTAAGAGAAAGGTGGTTGAATTTAAGGATTTCAGAGTGGAGTTTGAAGGAGGTATAACATTGGGACAAACTATTGGGGTCGGTGATGTATTCAAGGAAGGAGAATTCGTGGATGCCATTGGTCTATCCAAAGGTAAAGGCTTCCAGGGTGTTGTTAAAAGGCATGGCTTTAGCGGAGTTGGCGACGCCACTCACGGTCAGCACAACAGGCTTAGAGCTCCTGGTTCCATTGGTGCGAGTTCATTTCCATCAAGGGTATTTAAAGGAATAAGGATGGCAGGTCGAACCGGAGCTTCCAGGGTAAAAGTATTGAACCTGAAAATTGTAAAAATAATGCCTGAGGAGAACCTCGTATTAGTGAGCGGATCAATTCCTGGGGCAAAAAACTCTTATGTAGTACTTGAGAAGTAATCAAGAAATGGAAATTAAGGTACTTAAAAATAATGGGGAAGATACAGGAAGAAAGGTAAGCCTGTCTGACAGTATCTTCAATATTGAGCCTAACGATCATGCCATTTATCTGGATGTGAAGCAATTTCTGGCTAACCAACGTCAAGGAACTCAT
>DJML01000053.1 GCA_002436505.1 Bacteroidetes bacterium UBA6491
CACCGTATCGAAATGCCTGGATGAATATGGTAATGATTATGCTCAATTTATAGAAAGCACCGTATACCCCAACATCAAAATCAGCAGTTTCAGATGGCAGCAGTTTTTTCAGCAATATTCTGTCCAGTGTCTCGTTAACAACGCCGGCGAGGCCAACGATGATAAGCGGGGCGCCATAGCGAACCATCTTACGCAGCAGGTCCATATCTGCTCTGAAAGAGATCATTCTGAATTCAGGGATCAGCAGTAAAAAGGTAACTGCACTTGCGATCAGATTAGAGATAAATACATAGCCTACACCAATCGATTGATCGTAAAATGGAATTTCCATTCCAGATCTCTCCAGTGCCGGGAAAAGCAGGTAGAACAAAAGGTTGAGGCCAATGTTTACTCCTATATTTATCAATCTTACAGTAGCAAAACGCATGGGTCTGTTCTGCTGCCTCAGATAGGCGAGTGGCAGGGCAGACAATGCATCCAGTGCAAGGATGAATACCAGCATATTGATCAGGTTGCTTCGGTCAGGATATTCCAGGAAATTTGCCACATTCCCACTAAAAAGGGTCCCAAGAAATATGAACAAAAGAGAAGTACCTAAAATGGAGAACAATCCTGTTCCCAGTACCTTCTCACTCTTTTGTTCCCTTGAAAAATTAAAAAATGCTGTTTCCAGGCCATACGTAAGAAGCACGATCGCAAAACCAACGACGCTGTACAATACATTAACTACGCCGTACTCCTCCGGAGAAAAGACCATATCGCTTGTATAGAGCGGAACAAGCAGAAAATTCAGCACGCGTCCCACCGTATGCGTCAGGCCATAAACAGCCGTTTGTGAAAGAAGTTTTTTAATTGGGCTCACTTATGTTTTTAAGTCTCACAAACCTGAATTCGATTTTACCGGATCCAAAGGTAAACCAATCAGAATTGCGGTTTTACACAACGATATTACATGTTATCGATGATTTCACATTAATTATCTTATCCATACAACATTGAGGCATTGATCAACGTCTCAAAAAAAGGAATATTTTTGTGACCATAACAAAAGGGAACTATGTTACGATACAACCAATATAACAACATCTTAGGCTGGGGCATGTTCATCGTGAGTATGATCGTATATTCGCTTACGGTAGAGCCCTCGGTCTCGCTATGGGATTGTGGCGAATTTATTTCGGCTTCATATGGTCTGCAGGTTGTTCACCCGCCCGGAGCACCGTTCTTTCTGCTGCTTGGAAGATTTTTTTCCTTTCTGTCTCCACTGACAGGAAATGTCGCTCTTGCGGTGAATATGCTGTCTGTTGTTGCCAGTGCCGGAACGGTGATGTTCACCTTTTGGATCACAACACATTTTGCAAGAAAGATCCTGGGCCATGACCTTTCCAGTAAAGAAATTAGTACCAGAGATTCTATTCTGGTATATGGTGCAGGGGTTATTAGCGCACTTGCCCTTACGTTCATGGACTCGTTCTGGTTCTCTGCTGTTGAGGCAGAGGTATATGCGGCCTCATCGTTCTTTACAGCCCTGACCTTCTGGGCTATAATCAAATGGGAGACCGTTAAGGACCAGCCCGGATCTGACAGGTGGCTTGTGTTCATTGCGTATACCATCGGTCTTGCGATCGGGATTCACCTCCTGAACCTCCTTGTGATACCGGCAGTGGTCCTTTACTACTTCCTGAACAAATATCCTGTGACCAACAAGAACGTATTGCGCTCTCTTGCAATAGGAGTCGGCTCTCTTCTTTTTCTCAATTTTATGGTCATTCCCGGAATCCCGACAGTTGGGGCATGGGTAGATAAGATCTTTGTCAATTCATTCAATTTACCCTACCTGAGTGGATTGATATTCACGGCATTGCTGATATCAGGATTGCTGGCATTGGGTATCCGCTATTCCATTAGACGGAACAAACCACTGTTAAATCTGGCGTTCGTTTGTTTCACATTCATTATGATGGGCTTTGCCTCCTATACAATGATCCCGATCAGGTCACTCGCAGAACCCGCGATCGACATGAACGACCCCGAGGATGCTTATGCAATGAAAAGCTACATCAAAAGAGAGCAGTATGGTGATCGCCCATTGTTCAAAGGCCCGTACTATTTTGCCAATAAAGAGGTTGCTCCTATCGAAGCAAAAGAAGGCAGCATGCAATACCGAAGGGGCGAAGATGAATATGAGCCTACAGGTAGAAAAATTGATTACGTATGGCCGGAAACTCATACAACCATTTTCCCAAGAATGGGTGACCTGACCGACAAATCCCAGGGGTATCAGTATTGGTACGACGAAGTCAAATCTCAGGACGGCAGGACAAAGGTTCCGACGTTCGGGCAGAATATAGGATTCATGCTCAAATACCAGATGGGATGGATGTACTGGAGGTACTTTATGTGGAACTTCGCCGGCAGACAGAGTGACATTCAAAACTTTGACGGAAACCCATGGGACGGGAACTGGATGTCCGGAGTGAGCTTTGTTGACAATTCAAGACTAGGTACACAAAAAGATATTCCTAATTCGCTGACCACCAACAAGGCAAGGAACAAGTACTATATGCTGCCTTTCCTCCTGGGGCTGGCCGGTTTGTTCTATCAGTATAAAAAAAGACGGAATGATGCACTTACGGTGTTATTGCTGTTTGTATTCACAGGCCTGTTCATAATTGTATACATGAACCAGCCACCACTTGAACCACGTGAAAGAGATTATGCATCCGTTGGTTCATTCCAGACATTCTGTATCTGGATCGGGCTGGGTGCCCTTGCCATTGGTGATATGCTGGGCAAACGCATCAACCGGAATACTGCTGCCATGGCAGGTATTGCTTTCGGATTGTTCGGAGCTCCATTCCTGATGGGAACCCAGAACTGGGATGATCATGACAGATCTGACAGATACCTTGGCATTTCATTTGCAAAAAATTACCTCAACTCTTGCGAAAAGAATGCTATTCTGTTCACGAATGGAGATAATGACACTTACCCGCTATGGTACGCCCAGAATGTGGAAGGAATACGAACGGATGTACGGATAATAAACCTCAGTCTTCTGAGTACCGAATGGTATGCCGATGCACTGAACAGGAAATACTATCAATCCGAACCTTTGCCAATGAAAATTTTCCCTAAAGAACAATTACGGGACGGCATTGATCGGGACATTATACGATTTGCTGAAGATCCTCAAAAAAGATGGAAAAAAGATCAGGCCTATCCTCTGAGAACAGTCCTTGACTGGATGGTCTCTGACAACAACAGTGAAAAAGCAGCCATTTACAGGGGCAGAGGGCCGGTAAATTTCATGCCAACCAAGAACATGGCGATCCCTGTAGATAAGGAAGCTGTGATAGCCAGCGGTACTGTTAATCCGGAAGATGCTGACAGGATCGAAAACTACATCATTTTCAAGTACCCGGGAAATGCTATTCTAAAAGGTACCGTTACAATGCTTGATATCATTGCTACCAATGCAGAGCAAGGGTGGAAAAGACCAATCTACTTTACCACTACCACCGGAAGTGAAACCTATGCAGGAATGCAGGATTATTTCAGACACGAAGGACTAACCTATCGCCTCGTCCCGATGAGAAACAGTTTCAACCAGACAAGAGGACTGGTCGACAATGACCTTCTTTATCAAAGGCTAATGGAAGATTTTGAATGGGGAAATATGGATAAAGGCGAAATGTTCATAGATCATAAAGCAGCACTGGTTCCAAGAAACCTTAGAGTTCTGTTTGCCCAGGTAGCCAACAACTATCTCAGGACAGGAGACAAGGAGAAAGCAGCCACACTTCTGGATGAAGGGTTGAGAGTTATCCCTGAATCGATCCTTGACATGGATGCTCCCCTTATTAATTACTGGTCTGAGCTCTACATTGAAGTAGGTGATACAGCGAAGGCCAAGATGATGCTTGAGGATCATATTGGACGTCTTGAAAAAGAAACACGGTATTATAACGAAATGTACAAGACGGCTAAACTGGATATGAGAAACCAGATCCTTGCAAAACAAAGCGGGGTACTTGAAGGCATTACTGGTGCGCAACGAATCGCCAGAACACTAAAAGACGACAATAACATAAAACGTTTGGATGACCTCATGGCTGTGATGCCTCCTGTGCTATTGGAAAACCTGAAAAGGCAACGCCAGCAGCAACAGCAGCAACAGCAGCAACAGTTGCAGCAATTGCAACAACAGCAGCAACAACAACAGCAACAGCAGTAACGACCGGTAGATGGTGAAGCCCACTCAAATCATATACGGCATTCATCCTGTCGCCGAAGCCTTAAAAGAAGGTAAGGAACTGGAACGTGTCTTTTTACTTAATGATACCCGGAACAAGGCGCTTGCGGAGATCTTTCACGAATGCAGAGAAAAAGGGATCCCTGTCAGCCACGTCCCTTTGCAGAAGCTTGCAAAACTCAGCAAGAAGAATCACCAGGGCGTAATTGCACAATTGCCGTTGATCGGTTATCACGATTTCCGTGAAATTGTGACACAGGTCTTTGAAAAAGGTGAAATACCAAAGGTTCTTATCCTTGACCATATTACGGATGTCAGAAATTTTGGAGCCCTGGCCAGAACAGCGCATGTATTTGGCTATCACTGCATAATTGTTCCGGACAAAGGATCTGCTGCAATAAATGAAGATGCTTTAAAAACATCTGCCGGTGCATTGAATTCAATTAAGGTGTGTAAATCGTCCAATCTGATCACGGACACAGAATTACTGAAAGAATATGGGCTGAAGATATTGGCCTGCACTGAAAAAGGAAAACAGTCAATCGACGAAATAACTGAACATAATGAACCGATAGCATTGGTGCTAGGAAGTGAAGATAAAGGCATCCATCCTGCCATAATTAAGGCCGCAGATGCTAATTTTTTCATTCCAATGACGTCAAATCTGGACTCATTGAACGTTTCTGTAGCTGGTGGAATAGCTATGTATCACCTGATTAGCAACAAACGACAATCGTAAGATGCTCATTTGCAACAATCTAACATATCATTGTTATTTTTTAGGCAATATTTCAAGTAATGTTCTGTTTATTAATGAAAAAAAATATATTCGCGGAAAATTGGCGCTATGTATTGGACATTAGAATTAGCATCATATCTTGACGACGCACCTTGGCCAGCATCCAAGGACGAATTGATAGATTATGCGATCAGGACAGGAGCTCCTCTGGAAGTTGTTGAAAACCTGCAAGAACTGGAAGACGATGGTGAACCTTTCGAATCAATAGATGAGATATGGTCTGATTTCCCAACCACAGACGACTACTTTTTTAATGAGGATGAGCTATAAATGCTCGTAAATAAGTCTCTCATTAAATAAAAATCAAAAAAGTAAAGCTTAGATCACACGATCATTCTGTATCAAAAGGCATACTTAATCTAAGGATGCTTTTAAACGATCCTATCCAAAGAGATTTTATTAAATGGTATAAATGCACTTGCCGTAGCTGTCGCTCTGATCAGCACCGGATCTCAGGCACTTAAATGAAAAAGGAGTCTTTTCAGAGAAGACTCCTTTTTCTTGTTGAGCATATTGCTGTTTACTTAGTGGCCTTAAGAACGGGCTTGAGAATATATTCCTCTTTTTGACCTACCTGATGTACAGATTTCTCTGCATCGAAATCAAGCGTGATGTTAAGACTGTCGGCCTGCAAACTATCAGCAAACTGTATCTTAAAGCCTGATTGTGAACTGCTGGGAACTTTTAGTGGATAGATAACACTGTCTACCATCACTGTGTTGTTATCCCCAAGGATCAGCCTTAATTGTGTGATGAACAATCCTTTGCTGATTGAATCATTAACGATCAGTGTGTCAACACCGTTCTGCAACACCAATAGGTCATATATACCCGCATTTGTATTAAGATCCCGCCAGGTTGAATCACCTAGCCGGACGCGCACCTGTTCAACATCAATATTAACCTGGTCATAATTTCCCGGTGCATCGGTTAATTCAATAAAAAGATTTGTAATACCTGACTTTTTCGTAAAAGTTGAGTCTGGTTTCTGACAACTCGCTACAAGTAGCACAGAGGCTACGATCACTGCAATTTTTTTCATTAGCTTTTTAATTAATAAATCCCACAATATTCTACCTGAATTGAACTGTTCTTTCAGATCCACCTCGGCAGAAATAACAATAGCGACGGTTTAGTAGATATTCAAATCTAGATTAATATAAAGGACAAATCCCAAAATATTTTGTCAAAAAAACAGGTTTTCTTCCCAAATTCTATAACTGACATTTTTTCCCATTTAAAGAACCATTCTTTAAAATACAAACACCTGATTGTCTAATATTTAAGTGCCTTGCTTGAATAATCACATGGATGTATCTTTTTGCAGATCAAGCGCCATACAGAGATTCAAGTTTTGTTTTTTAAATGTATGATTTCTACTTCCCAGATTCAGTTGCATGTATGATGTGAACAACTAAACACCTACCAGTTGAAATATTCTGTGACGTTATTTGATTTTAATCACAACAATCTTGCTAATTTGGTGTTTTAAAATACATGAAGTGGGTAATGCCATTTGTTTTAACAGGTATCATGCTTGCACCATCGTGTGTCGGGCAAAAGTCAAATGATATGGGTTTAAAAACTGAATTAAGAACCAGGCACGGCGCTTATGACAAATTAAGACGCGGGCTTGAGCACCGTTATGTATCGCTTTGCGATCTTTACAAAGACGAAACAGGCGAATGGGTTAAACCTTTATCGCTCGATACGTTCAAGACTCTGACAGGCCTCGACAATAAGTTGAACCTGATTAGATTCATGCCTTCGGCTAGTGATTCTTTCAGTAGCCTTATAATCGAAGAAACCAAGTCTTACGTTGACCTTCTGAAAAGATTTGGTGTTGGCCTGGTGCTGGTACAGGGCAATAAGATTTCCTCGGCTGATCTCACATCTGTAAACCCTAAACTCCCTGAGATCTTGAGTAAAAAATTCAATGTACAGTTTAAACCATCGTTGGATTTACTGGAGGAGTTTGAATTACTGGCTGACAATATCGAGTCACCGATGAATCGTTACGCCACATTTTTAATTGAAGAGGACGGCAACCTGATGCTTTCTCACATCAATGAGACTCCAGGTGATGAGATAAGCATGGACACCATCCTCTCAGTGATCACTAAAAGTCTGTTTGATGTTAAAGTTGAGGAAAGTGAATACGCTACACTGAGTGAATTTGAGTCATATGTCATTGACAAAAAAGGGACCGAAAGGGCCTTTACCGGAGGATTTTGGGACCACGATTCAGAAGGGATATACGTGTGTCGTAAATGCAACGCTCCGTTATACTGGTCGTACGACAAATTTGACTCCCACTGCGGATGGCCCAGCTTTGACGACGAAATCCCGGGATCGGTAAAACGAACCCTCGATGCAGACGGCTCCCGAACAGAGATCACCTGTTCAAATTGCGGTGGTCATCTCGGGCATGTTTTCATTGGAGAACAGCTCACCGAAAAGAATATACGACATTGCGTTAATTCGGTGTCAATGAAATTTTTACCAATTGATGAGATCGAAAAGTAAAATAGCTTTTTTTCTGCCTGTGATGGTACTGCTATGGTCCTGCTCAGGTACTAAACAAACAAACGTTTCAGAAACCGATATGCAAAGTCCAATAACAGACGATATTTCTGCCGAATTTCTTGATTCCGCAACTTTAGGCGCCGGATGCTTTTGGTGCGTCGAGGCTATTTTTCAAGACATTAAAGGAGTCTTGCATGTTGAATCAGGATATGCCGGAGGACACGTTAAAAATCCTTCTTATAATGATGTATGCTCAGGAAGAACAGGGCATATTGAGGTGGCACGTATTGTCTTCGATACCCGCACGATCTCCTTTGAAAAGCTTCTGGAGGTATTCTGGCATTCACACGACCCAACCACCAGGGACAGGCAGGGGAATGATGTTGGAGAGCAGTACCGATCTGTCATATTCTATCACAACGAAGACCAAAAGAATACCGCAGAATCTTCACTTGAAACAACAGAAGCCTCTAAATTATGGAAGGACCCAATTGTAACTGTCATTGAACAGTTGAACAACAACTACTACGTTGCTGAAGATTACCATCAGAATTACTACAACAACAATAAAAACCAGGGGTATTGTTCTGCGGTAATAGGACCAAAAATTGCCAAGTTCAGAAAGCAGTTCCCTGAGTTGCTGAAACCTGGTGTTGGCGAATAGCGGTATACTACTCCTTTATGTTCTCCAGGCTTAGAAGAAAAGCATATTCAAAAGCGACATCCTTAAACCTCTGAAAACGCCCGGATGCTCCTCCATGCCCTTGCTCCATCTCTGTTTTTAATAAAAGAAGGTTGTTGTCCGTCTTAAATTCCCTGAGTCTGGCAACCCATTTTGCAGGTTCCCAGTATTGCACCTGACTGTCGTGGAGTCCGGTAGTAACCAAAAGGTTTGGGTAATTTTTTGCTTCAATATTATCATATGGGGAATACGATTTAATGTACTTGTAATATGTCTCGTCGTTTGGATTTCCCCATTCGTCATATTCTCCTGTGGTAAGTGGTATCGTTTCATCAAGCATGGTAGAAACCACATCTACAAAAGGAACCGCGGCTACTACTCCGTTCCACATATCCGGTTCTAAGTTAATGACCGCTCCCATAAGCAATCCTCCTGCACTTCCTCCCATTGCATAAAGATGTGGTGTTGAAGTATACCCTTCTTCAATAAGGTATTTGCCGCAATCAATGAAGTCATAAAAAGTGTTCTTTTTCTTCAAGAGTTTGCCATCATCATACCAGTGACGCCCCATCTCTTCTCCGCCTCTGATATGGGCAATTACGTAAACAAACCCGCGATCCAGAAGACTGAGCCGGGAATGGCTGAAATACACATCGATTGAATTCCCGTAGGAGCCATATCCATAAAGCAGCAAAGGGCGCTTTCCATCCCTGGTCAATTCTCCTTTGTAAACTATTGATACTGGAACATTTGCTCCGTCCCGGACTGTTACAAATGTTCTTTCCGTCCTGTATGCTGATTTATCATATCCTCCCACAACTTCTTGCTCCTTCTTAAGCACCCTCTCCCTTGTGTTCATATTATAATCAAAGATCGAAGAAGGGGTTATCAAGGAGGTATAGCCGACGCGAAACCACTCGGTATCAAATTCCGGATTGTTATCAGACCACAGCGAATAAGCTGCTTCATCTACTTCCATGTAATGGTCCTTTGCTCCATTGGAGGGCATGATCCTCAAATGAGTTAAGCCATTCGAACGCTCACTAAGCACCAGGTAATCCCTGAAAGCGTCAATGCCTTCAAGCAAAACATCTTCCCTGTGTGCGATCACTTCTTTCCAGTTGTCCTTACCTGTTGCACCTTCTTCACACTCCATCAGTCTGAAATTGATCGCATCCCAGTTGGTCAGCACGTACCATTTATCCTCTGCATGCGCAATACCGTACTCAATACCTCGCACTCTTTCCTGGAACACCTTGAACTCACCGTCCGGGTCCCCTGCATCCAGGTACATGTATTCATTGGTAAGCGTTGATGATGAAGCGATTATAATGTACTTCTTTGATTTGCTTTTATACACAAATGTGGTAAAGGTCTCATCCTTTTCGAAATACACTTCCTCACTTTTATCATGAGCCATGCTATACTTCATTATCCATTCTGAACGAAGGGTCTGCTCATTCCTTACCGAATAGAAAAGCGTGTTGTTATCATTTGCCCATGAAGCAGAGCCAGTTGTATTTGGAATAGAGATATCCAGAATCTTATTGTTGACAAGGTCCTTAAAATATATTGTATAGATTCTGCGGCTTACATTGTCTACACCAAAAGCGATCGTTTTACTGTCAGGGCTAACGCTGACACCTCCTACCTGGTAATAGGCATGGCCTTCAGCCATCTCATTCACATTCAGCATGATCTCTTCTTCGGCCTCAAGGTTTCCTTTGCGACGGCAGTACAATGGGTATTCCCCGCCTTCTACGTACCGCACGTAATACCAGTATCCATTCAGCAGGTAAGGAACGGTCTCGTCATCCTTTTTTATCCTGTTGACAATCTCGTCATATAGTTTTTTCTGGAAAGGTTCGGTCTTGTGCATGACCGAATGCGTATATTCATTCTCAGCATTAAGATAGGCTATCACCTCAGGATCTTCCCTGTCATTGAGCCAGTAATATGGATCGATCCGAACATCTCCATGTATCGAGAGCTCTTTCTCTATTTTCTTGCAGACCGGTCCTTTGTTCTGTGCGTTCACTTCAATCATATTTCCTGCAAAGAAACATAAGAAAATGAAGTGCCACCTAGTGATATGTGTAAACTGAGTCAAGAATTTTCGTCCCATTCAACCTGTAAGATGTTTTTGACACAACCAGCTTATCATTTATCACGTAATCTGTCTTTAGACCATATTTTAATTTACCACGCTTATTATACGCATTGTAATCAAGTGAACTCTGCTTATCATCAGTCATCTTTTCAGTGGTTTGATATTTCAGCTGGCCGTTACTGAAGTAGGATCTGTATTCGTAGAATACTTTTTCATCCTGTTCATATGCATAGGCCATTTCAGACTGTAACTGATCTGAACCCCTATAAAAGTGCTGGATCTTTACAATTCGGTCATTGTGGTCATAACGCAAAATGCGCTTCACTTTTTCTCCTTTTGTTGTGGTGGTCACCCAGACTTCCATCCGTCCTCCGTTCTCAAGAGATTCCTTGCTGACACACACCGTATTTGTGTCGCTTTTTTTAACCTCCACTCCACGGGGGTCACAGGAATATTCCCATACATCCTTCAACTTACCTCTTTTATTGTAATATGTGGTTGATTGCTTCTCCCCGTTCTCATAGTACTCATGAATCATCCATGAACTTACCTTGCCATTCTTATAATTTCTTTGCTCTTTCAATTGACCTGAAAGATTGTATGCATAATCATTTCTTCGTACCTCTTTTTGCTTTTTATTATAACTTCGGTAGCTCGTAATTCCATGTGTGCTGAACTCCTGTTCTACCAGTTCATTCACTCGTCCTTTTCCGTCAAGTTTCTCGTGCCTGATTATTTCTCCACTATCCGAATAAAAATAATTCCACGACCTTACCAGTTTATCCTCAAGGTAACTGGCATACCTGACAAGCGATCCTCCATCATTAAAAGAGTAGTTTGTGGTCCATTGCTCTTTTACTTTCCCCTTTTTATTATAAAAGGTTTTATTCTCCCCGATAAATGCAAACTGGCTGGTATTGGCTGACCCGTCCAGATTTGATAAGATCTGTGGGTTGAAACTCGGCCGATAAACATATCCTGATTTATCTGAGACCATTGAATAATTGCTGTAGACCTGCCCTGTACATTCAATAGTACATAGTGTAGCACAACAAATACACAGCAGCAGATATCTTGTTACGTCTTTCATTTATTATAAAACTTTTAGTTCAAGATTTGGGTCCCAGAAAACATCGCTAAAATTAACGACCTGATCGTCCATGATCTTTATACCCTCGGCTTCAAGTCTTCTTTGCATCTCATGCTCGTTGGGAAAATGATGCTTTCCTGTAAGTGATCCGTTTCGGTTCACCACCCTATGTGCAGGAATGTTACGATCGCTAGAAAAGGAGTTGTTCATCGCCCATCCCACCATCCTTGAGGACCTTGCCGATCCAAGGTACCTGGCAATAGCCCCGTAACTGGTTACGCGGCCTGCAGGAATAAGGGCAGCTACCTCATAAACCGATTCAAAAAAATTAGTGTCACGATCGCTTTCACTCATCGAACGAGATGTTTTAATCACCTTAGAAACAAATCAACTAAATTCTTAACGACTCGCTTACACACTTTTGTATTTAATCTGTAAAAAAACATAAACCAACAAAAGTTCGTCTGATATGTTGTATAATTTGCTCTGTTAAAATTTTTCGGGTACGGTGATTGCATCAAAAACCTGGGAAAGAAGATAATCTGCACATTGACTTATAAAAAACGTGAGAGTTAAGTGATTTGTTAAATTTGCACAAGAAATATATGAATATGATCAGACCCATTGCCTTATTAATAACATTTCTATCAGCCTGGACATTTGTCTCAGCTCAAAAAGGATATAATATTAAATTTCAGGTAAACGGACTTACCGAAGGTGACGCGATAGTTGCATTCTATTACGGTGAAACGCAAAGAGCACTGGACACCATCACTTTTAATGAAAAAGGGGAGGCTGTATTAAAAGGTGAATCTAAACTTGACAATGGCATCTATCTTTTAGTGCTTCCAAACAGGACTTTCTTTGAATTTGTGGTCCCATCTGACGATCAGGAATTCACTTTTGTAGCTGATACTTCCCTGCGTGTAGAGAATCAAAGCTCAAAAGGATCCAAAGACAATGAAGCCTTCGTTAAATACCACCAGTATTCTCAGGAAATGGCCATCAAAACACGCGACCTGAAAGAGAAACTGAAAGATGACAACCTATCTGAAAAGGAAAAAGAACAAATACGTGATGAGATCATCGCCATTAGCAAGAAAGCTGCAGCATACAGGAGCGATCTTAGAAATGAGTACGAAGGCACTTTCATAGCTAAGGTATGGAAATCAATTGAAGAAGTAGAGATCCCGGAATATCTGGAAGAGGACACCACCGGGGCACGGTTCTTATATTACAGGAATCATTACTGGGATAATTTCGATCTCTCTGACGACGGTTACATCAGAACCCCGGTCTTCCATGGCAGACTGGAATACTTCCTTACTAAAATGCACTCTCAGATCCCTGACAGTGTGGTGAAAGCGATCGACTTTCTGACCGCAAAGATTGAGGAAGCCGGCAGTAAAGAATTGTTTAAATATACAATATGGTGGTCTACCCGTCATTATGAGGAATCAAAGATCATGTGTATGGACCTTGTTCTTCACCATATGGCTAAAAACTACTACTGCGCAGGAAGATGTTTCTGGGCTGATTCTTCAACAGTCGCTAAAATGTGCGAGCATGCACAGAAAGTTGGCCGACAGCTTTGTGGTCAAATTGCACCGGACATGAACCTGGCCGATACGACTTTCATGAAGATGCACAGGCTGAGTGAAATAAATGCCAATGTGACCGTTCTGTTGTTCTGGGACCACGAATGTGGCCATTGCAAAAAAGAGGTTCCCAAGATCAATGCAATGCTTGATTCAATGGCAGAAAAAGGTGTCATCGTTTACGGAATTTACACCCAGGGGGATTGGGAAGGCTGGAAAAAGTACCTTAGAAAGAATAAGATCAAATTCCTGAACGTCATGGATGCCTTCAACAACAGCACTTACAGGAAGGATTATAACATTATTTCTACTCCTCAGTTGTATGTCCTTGACAAAGACAAAAGAATCAGGTTTAAACAGGTACCTGCCGACAACTTAGGTGAAATAATCAACTACATCCTTAAGGAGCAGCAAGAGCAGGAGGTATTTGACGACACTGTCGTTACTCCGGAGTAATAGAGCAACGTTTATTCTTTAAAGACCATTCTATAGATCTCTCCGAAAAATACGGCTATGCCGAGGTTATAGTAGGGCCCGCTTAGGTCGGCCAGCACCTCGTCTCCACCCACGAATCTTATGCCAATCCCTGCTTTGGCCCCCAGCCAACGGTTGAAATAATATACAGCATTCACCCCTGTTTCCAGAGGGACGATCATCTTGTCATTGAACCTGTATGGCGCTCCGTTCATATCATACTGTCGGATCTGATTTATTCCAAAACCCAACTGGACAGGTACCGACAACTTCCATCTATCTTTTCGGTAAAATGAATATTCACCTGCAAATGTCAGATATGAAATGTTGCTTTTTGTATTTACTGTATCGGCAATTGCAGTAAACTGGTCATAGACAATGACCTCTGAGATCGGTTCAGGCATAAAACTAAACCCCCAGTAGATCCGGAAGACGTCAGAATAATCCAACCCTCCAAAGAGTTCATAGATCCTAACCGGCTCCCCGCTCAAAATCGAACTTCTCCCTGACAATCCGCCAATGACGCGTGAACCTCCTTTATATGCGGTTCTGATAGTATCGAGTATCTGACCCTCAGCAACAGATGAAAATAGCATGGTTAAAACCATTATGATCAATCTGACGGATAACTGTTTCCTTATCATACTCCTCTTTTCGATATTTTTGCAAATTACTAAATTCAGGTAGTTGCATTTTAACTCGGTAGCATTCCTTATTTTCCTTCCTGTGGTGATCATCCTTTATTATTTGATCCCACACAGGTTTCGTTGGCTGCTTTTGCTCGCTTCGAGTTATTTCTTTTATGGTTTTTGGAAGATTGAATTCCTTACGCTCATTGTATTCAGCACGGTCATCGATTATTCACTTTCACGAAGGATTGCATTACTGGAACCAGGCTTAAAGAAAAAGGCGCTTCTGATCACCAGTATAACTGCCAATTTAGGTGTTTTATTCCTGTTCAAATACCTTGTGTTGTTCCTTCCCTCCATCGAAATGATGCATCTGAATGTGTTTGCCGCTCAAAACCCTATGCAAGGTGAACTGCTCCATGTACTTTACTACTCCATTCCTGTGGGTATATCATTCTATACCTTTCAGACAATGAGCTACACCATCGATGTGTATTTTGGACGTGTTAAACCTGCCGATCATCTTGGCAAATTCGCCGTGTTCGTTTCCTTTTTCCCACAACTGGTAGCTGGTCCAATTGAAAGGTACGCACACCTGAACCCGCAGTTGAAGGCCAGACACATACCAACCTATGAGAACTTCTCAAACGCGTTCCGTCTGATGTTATACGGTTTCTTTGTAAAAGTCTGTATTGCGGATAACCTCGCTCCGATGGTAGACCAGGTTTTTGCCGCGCCTGGATCTTTTTCCAACTGGAATGTGATCGCAGGAACCGTTGGTTTTGGATTCCAGATATATGCAGACTTTGCAGGATACACCCTGATCGCCCAGGGGGCTGCATTGTGTTTGGGTATTAACCTAATGGATAACTTTAAGACGCCTTATCTTTCACGTTCAATATCAGAATTTTGGAAAAGATGGCACATCTCTCTTTCTACCTGGTTCAGGGATTATCTTTACATACCTTTAGGAGGGAACAGGGTTGCCATCAGCAGGTGGTCATTGAATATTTTCATAGTTTTTGTATTAAGTGGGTTCTGGCATGGAGCCAACTGGACGTTCTTGATCTGGGGAGGCATACACGGCCTTATCTATTTGCTTGAACGCATCGTTGGTCGTTACATTAACTGGTCCGGTTCAGCATCTTCATTCATCCGTTCACTGGCAGGCGTTAAAACCTTCTTTTTCGTAACTGTGGCCTGGGTATTCTTTAGAATTGACAAACTGGAGGATGCGGAAATTATCTTCCGAGAAGCACTGTTTGGAAATGGGAAAGAATTGCTTTCTTTATCTCCTCCTATCGTGGTTTTAATAACGCTCTTTTTGATCTCTGATATTTGGTTATACAATAAGCGGTTCGACAGGGCCATTTCCAGGTGGCCAATGGCAGCACGATGGCTCTTGTACGCCTCGTTGTTATTTGCCATACTCACCCTCGGAGGACATATCAATCACCCGTTCATCTATTTCCAGTTCTAATATGACAGCCAACTGGAAAAATATCGCACGTAAAACAGGGATCAGGATGATCCTTCTTACGTTTATTGTCTTACTTTCTTCCGTTGTTTATGAGCGTTTCTTATGGAAAAGAGACCTTGAGAAGGAGGCACCAATGCTCCTCGACCTGATAGAAATGCAGGATACCGCCCGCATTATCTATTTTGGAGAATCTTCAAACTTCAGTTTTAACCCGGAAAAAGATTCACTCACTGACAGGATCAGTGATTTTATATCCTACTATTACCCTGAAATACCTTTTGGGACGCTGAACCACAGCGCATACCATGCAGGTATATACAAGCCTGTTATTAGGTCCATACCTGAGAGCAGCAGTATAGAAACGGTGATCGTAACATTAAACTTAAGGACACTTGATCAGGCTGCTATCCATTCTGAACTTGAAACAGCATTGCAGAAAATGGCAGTGATGTATGAACCCCGCCCGCCACTCTTAAACAGGATACTGATGACACTTAACCAGTACGATGATAAAAGTTATGTGGAAAGGGACAGGGAAATGTGGGAACAATGGACCTATGATACTTTAAGGTCCGACGAAGTTGATTTTCCGTATCCAACGATCAGGAAATGGTGTGAAGCCACGAAATTCCCTTTGCCTGATGGTACTGAAGATATGGCCAAACGCGAACTGGCAGATCATTACATCAAAGCATACGCCTTTTTTATCAATGAAAACAATCCCAGAATTAGTGATCTTGATGACATCGTTGAGATATGTAATGACAAAGGATTGAACCTTGTTTTCCATCTTCTGTCAGAAAATATTGAATTCGCTGACAGTCTTGTAGGAGACAATCTGGTTTGGCTGATAAAAAGAAACCGGGACTACCTCACTGAAAGATACAGTAAAAAAGGGGTTCTGGTAGTTGACAATCTCACCACAGTGCCGGGCTGGGATTTCACGGACCAGAACTGGACCACCGAGCATTACGGGGAATTTGGCCGTCAGCTGGTTGCAAGAAACGTAGCTGACAGCCTTAGAAAATGGTACCCTGACGCATATGTCAGTCAAAGGATCATCCGGTCCTCTACTCCAGATTGATCGCTCTGCCTTTCGGATATTTAACCGTGTATTTAATGTCCATTTCTTCGATCTTTCCTGAAGATATCTTCATTGCTTTTATCACTTCCCCTGTTTCTGCATTATAACGCGCTCCAGATAAACCTCCAACTTCCACTGTGATCTCCTTATTTCTTGAAACAGGCACCTGATCCATCACGACCACATTGATCTCAGTGCTCTTGTTGTTCATTACCTTTATTCTGAATTGTCGTTTATCGATGTTATCCGACCCCAGGAACTGACGCCCGCTGAACTCCTTCACTTTTTCTCTTTTCACTGAAACGGAAGGGTCCCGTCCAAGGCTGATAGTAAGTGTATCTGAAACATAATAGACATCCAGATCTGATTTTCCGACATAGGTGTTTCCAAGGTAAAGGTTTGTCTCCCCTGGAAGAAGTTTATACTTTGACCAGTCTAGAACCCGTGCGACCAGGAACGCAGACTCCTCGACCTTTGGAATGGTATAATACTCATAACTTGCAGGTATGCCGGTTCTTGTCATTTCAAGGATCTCAGGTTTGCCATTGGACTTGATGGAGTACGTTGCTTCCATTTCGAACTCTAAAGAGATGTTGTTCTCGATTGGCCTTGCAAGATTTTGATATTCAGCCCTTTTTGAGGACGAACGACCCCACTTGTACGACTTGGATCTTTTTGAAAGTGTCAGGACCTCACTCAGATAGGATCCTGAACCATCGTAGTCATCGGCAAGATTATAGGAACTCGTGTAATTAGACTCATTTGAAAGGAACCCATTGATCGCATTTCCATTCATATCCAGTCTAGCACCTCCGGCCATTTGTCCATCTCCGAAATTCCACTGGTATGTCCTTTTTGAGTTACTGTTCAATGTCATATACACCACCTGCTGACCATTGTCCAAATTCTTACTTACGCTGTTGTAGCCTATGTATGCAATTTGGATCGAACCTATGTTCTCCGCTACTTCCGTAACGAATTCTCCTTTTACATCCGTAAATGCGATAAGTCCGTTTTGTGTTGAGATTGTTGCATATGCCAATGGAAGCCCTGTCTCTGAATCCAGCACTTTTCCCTTGATCTCCTTTTCTTTTATCATGCTAAGATTTTGTTTAGCGTCCTCATACATAACATTTGATCTTATGCTAAAAGATGAAGGATCGATATAACTAAGGTAATATGGAGGTACCTTCGGCAAAGTATTGTTTTGCTCAGGATCTCCATTCGAAAAAACAAGCTTCACATTGTCCCAGTCCTCACCGGTATTCTGAGCCACATTAGCCTTATAGATCAGATTCATCGGTTCATTTAACTCATTGACATGAATGTCATAGGAAGGGGTCCAGCCCGCACCGGTAACTGAGTATTGTAAAGCAAGATTCACTGAGGTCTTTTTATCTGTTTTCACTAAAACCTCAACTATTGATGATTCATCCGCCTTGGGTTGTTCAAGCGACCTGAGTTCATTGATGAATTTTAGTTTTTTTGTCAAAAGTCCTTTCTGTTGCTTGCTAAGTTTATAGCCGGTCTTCTGGATATCCGTGAACTGCGTGTTATAAAAATCATTCAGTTCCTTAAATTTCTGAGGATCAAAATGCTGACTTCCGGTCTCCATCTTACGATTGTAATTCAGATATATTTCTCTTTGCCGCAGGATCTGTACTTTAACAAATACTTCTTCAATGTCTGCGCTTACATCAGCGATAGAATCCTTTAGTTTTTTAATTTTAGGGTCATCCTTTTTCTCGGTTAAGTAATCCAATCGGTGCTTGATCGTCATGACCGTTACGTCGTTGCCTGCGAAAAGATTGATCGTAGATTCGTCGAGTAAATGCGAAATGCCTTTAAAGAGCAAGGTTGTTCGTCCTGCGTCCAGAATAACGTCAGCCTCGCGGGTAACCTGGGCTCCGGTCATAAAGACCGTAACCTTTGTGATCTTTGAGTTTACCTCTTTTTCATTTTGTGCGTGCGAGATTGCCGGCAAAAGAAATAGTAAAACGATAAGGATCGTGAAGTTTTTCATAGTCGAAATGTTATATCAAATTTGTTGATTTTTGAGAAAGTTTATACTGATTGCAGACCAAAGGTAAATGCCAATAGATCAAATTATTTCAATATTTTAGTCACAAATGTATACTTCAACAGTATACGGGTGTTTACAGTCCTCACATTCAAATCGCCTCACTAGATCCAGTTCCGGTTTTGACCGCAGAAGATCTGCCGAAACCTCTTTATCCGAAACGGAAAAATAACTGTCCCATATGACGATGCTTCCGGACATGGCCGGTTCATATTTTAAACGGTCGATCGCAACTGCCTGCTTTTCATTGTCAATGTCTTTACCATACGTCATCGGCACATACCAGTTCCCAAAATATATCCTTCTGTCTCCAAAAGTTGAATCGGTATACTCACGAACATCATCGATCATTCGTTGCAAAGGTTCTTTCTGAACAGATAATGGCAAATTCAAACCCGCTTTGTTTCCGGTAAACGGGAATATAATTACACTCAGCAGGATCGCATTCCGTACAGCAATAGGTGACAGGAACCCAAACGCGCAAACGACCCTGTCCAGACCTCTGTAAGCAATAAATGCGAACAACGGTATCAATACGATCAGAACCCTCTTCAAACCAAAACTATGAAAAATACCCAGTGCCCAAAATGAAGAATGCGCAGCGAAATAGGCAATTGTTATTCCGAAAATGATGACCAGTTCGAAGGGGTCCATCAACCCTTTCATTAATCTTGTGAACCCATCAAAAATGCCGATAAAAACAAGAAAATACAGCGGATAACCGATCACATACGGCAGCTGATTCACAAAATGCAGCCAGAAACCACTTCCATACTTATCCTCGGTTCCTGAATATGGGTTTTGGTGGAACATCCATAAGAAATCATCATAATATCCCAGTCCAACAAGACCATAGATCACTGTTCCTACCAGTATGAACGGAGTATATTTTATTCTTTTTGTTATCAACAAATAGAACAGGACAACAGGTGCAATGATCCATCCCTCAGACCGCACAAAAGGGAGGAAAGACAACACAATCATTGCGATAATGAATCTATCTGACCGTAAATAATAAACGATCGCTATAAGACTGACAGTGAACAACGGCTCGGTCAGCCCTGAGGACTGGACCAGGAAGAAATGCGGTGCCGCAAAGCAAAACAATACGGCCATTGCCCCTTTGATATGGTAGGACTGAAACAACTTGTAAGTATAGTAACTGGCACCAAGCATACAGATCGCATTGAACAGCTTCATGCCTATCCAGCCCCAGTAAGAAAACGGTGATGAAAGAAGCACGAACAATGGTTTGGCCCAATGATGCATCAGATATTTAGGATAGATTAGCGCCTGACGTGAATAAAGATAATGAACCACGCTGTCGCCGCTGTCATAGGTGCTTTCCGTCAAAAAGACCAGGATAAGATCGGCTACCACTATAAAGAACCATAACCATCCCGGGTGCTTCATCCTTTTTATAGAAGTCCAAATTGATCTTAACATCGTCGAATTTGATGCAATGTTAATGCTTGTTATTTAAATGGTAAATTAGGTTGTCTGGAATTCTCTCAGATCATGTAATGCTATTTATTGTATGACCTGACCTGGTGTTCCTTATGATCAAACCTTCTCACAGCTGTCCCTGTTGGAGCAGGCACCACAGCAACCGCCATGATCGATGTGGTTCTTGGTATTCATTTTTTTCGCAAGAAGCTGAACAGCACCCCATCCTGCTACCAGGATCGTCAATCCTGCAACGGGTATAATGTATGTTAAAAACTCTTCCATTTGTTCCTTATCAATGCCCCCCAAATAAACCTGCAAATCCCATGAATGCCATACTTACGATACCGGCAATAATGAGATTAAGTGCTGTACCCTGAATGATCTTCGGAATATTTAAAACCTTTGTTTCCTCTCTTATACCGGCAAGTAAAACCAAAGCAAGCGTCACACCTCCTCCTGCTCCAAGTGCATAGATAATGCCTTCAACAAAGTTATATCCTTTGCTCGTTGAGAACAGGGCGAGTCCAAGTATTGCACAATTGGTCGTTATCAATGGGAGAAAAATTCCCAGGGCCTTAAACAACTCCGGACTTAATTTTTTAATGGCCATTTCGACGAACTGAACGGCACTGGCAATTACGATAATAAAGCTGATCAACCGCAGATAAGGGGCATGCACCAAAACCCAGGTATTAAGGGCATAGCTCGCCAGTGCAGTGATCAACATTACAAAAATGTTAGCTAATCCAAGCCTGAAAGCTGTTTGGACACGTTGGGTCACACCAAGAAACGGGCATAATCCAAGGAACAGACTTAAGGTAAAGTTGTTTACCAAAAGGGCCGATATGAATATCCAGATCAATTCGCTCATTTCAATGATATTTTTTTCTTCTTTCCGTAAGCCAGTTAAAATAAAGCAACAGGAACCCAAGCACAAAGAACCCTCCCGGAGGAAGGATCATTACGATCCATGGTTCGAAATGCGGACCAAAAAGAGATAGCCCGAACAATGACCCACTACCAAGGACTTCCCGTACTATCCCAATACATAAAAGGGCGAAGGTGAAACCGAGGCTCATGCCCACGGCATCCATAATGGATAACCTTACGTTGTTCTTACTGGCAAAAGATTCCTGCCTGCCGAGGATTAGACAATTAACAACGATAAGTGCTATGAATGCACCGAGCGCCTTATGTATGTCGGGGAAAAATGCGGCCAGCGTGAAATCTATTACCGTAACAAAAGTGGCTATAATGACAATGTAAGAAGTGATCCTAACCTGTTTTGGAATGGTTTTTCTAAGCAATGAGACCAATATGCTGCTGAACAGCAACACAAAGGTGGTCGCCAGCCCCATCGCCAGTGCATTCACTGCTGTATTGGTAACCGCCAGTGATGGGCACATTCCTAATACCGCAACAAACACAGGGTTTTCCTTCCAGATCCCTTTTACAAGTTCCTGCATAGCCTGCGATGTATTTTGTTCCTCAGTTTGCATCATCACTTACTTTAGATGAGGGGTTTGATCTGTTGTATTCATCAATGCGTTCCTTCCATTGTGTCATCGACTTTTGCAACAACCTGCCGATTGCGTTGGAAGAAATTGTTGCTCCGGTGATGGCCTGGATCTGGTTATCTGAAGTTTTTTCACCTTTCTTTACCACTGTAATTTCAGGATCTACAGATAGCTCTTTAAAGTTCGACTGAAAATCCTTATCCAAAATGATCTTGTCGCCTAATCCCGGTGTTTCCTTGCTTTCAAGGACCTTTAGACCGATTATCACCCTTGCTTCAGGATCGTATCCTGCAAGCGCACTTATTATATCCTGGTATCCGCCTTCCTCTCCCGGAATTGCAACTCCCGTAAACTGACCGGAACTGTCATATCCGAAATAGACCAACTCTCCTTCGATGGTCTGTTCATCTTCCACAGCTGTCAACTGGTTCCCATTCCAATTCATTGTCGTAAACCTGGCCGTTCCCGGCAATACCTCAAATACGGCTGCTTTGAGCGCATCTGCCTTATTCTGGGCTATGATCGGCTTCGTATAAAGGTACGTTGATACCAGGATCAAACCCGAAAGGAAACCGGCAACTCCAAGCGTCATGATCAACCTGAAAGAACTGGGTTCTTTTTCCTCAATGATATTTTCTTCGGTGCTCATGAATATCCGTAGGGTTTTATCTTGGTAAACTTATTGATCAGAGGCGTTGATGCGTTCATCAGCAAAATGGCATACATTACTCCTTCAGGCAGGCCGCCCCATAACCTTATGACCACCACCAGTATACCTATGCCGATCCCGTAGATCCAGTGTCCTTTTGGCGTTATAGGAGAAGTGACCAGATCGGTTGCCATATAGACCGTTCCCAGCATTAGCCCGCCTGAGAAAAGCATAAAGACTGGAGACGGATACATTTTAGGATCAACTAACCAGAAAATACCGCTGAATACTATTACAGTCACCAAAATGGCAAAAGGTATCTTCCAGTTGATTATCCTGCGCCAAAGCATATAAACCCCGAGCAACAAGATCAGAACACCTGCTGTTTCTCCAAGTGATCCCGGCGTTGAGCCGAGCATAAGATGCACCGGGTTGCCAAAATCATGTTCAAATTTCATTTTTGACAGTGGTGTTGCCGCAGTAATACCATCGGCTGCACTCGCCTGCAGAAATGGTATTGCCGAGTTGGTCCCGTTCAGTGCGAACCAGCTTCCTCCACTGAGCGGAGGGTTCCATGTCGTAATTGCAGATGGGAACGCAGCCTGTAAAAAAGCCCTTCCTACAAGTGCTGGATTGAACACATTCTGTCCGAGCCCCCCCCATATGAGTTTGCCCATTCCGATCGAAACAACTCCTCCAATGAAGGCCATCCAAAGAGGGAAACCGGGCGGAAGGCACAAACCGAGTAATATCCCTGTTATTAAAGCACTCCCATTTTTTAAACTTTGAAACCGGTTTGTTGCCGTAAAGCCTATCTCAGTGACAAGGCATCCAATTGTTGCTGCAAGGATCACCAGTAAAGCCCCAAGTCCAAAATAATAGGACGCCAACAGAACAACAGGTATCAGCGTATAAACGACCTCCCACATTATTCCAGGCGTTGTTGCCTTTTCATGCAGAAAAGGAGATGTCGATATCGTTGCCGTTTTCTTGCCTGCCATTTTATACTGTCTTATTTAATTCTCTGGCTTTTTTCTCCCTTAATATCCCTTTGGCCACCCTGAAACTCTGAACCAGAGGAATATTTGAAGGACAAACAAAGGAACAACTTCCGCACTCAAAACAATCCATTACGTAATTTTCAGCCATGTCTTCCCAAAGGCCTTTCTTGGCCAGAAGGCCAAGTGTGCTTGGATTCAGGAACATCGGACAGGCTTCTACGCATCTGCCACATCTTATGCAGCTGTACTCGTCCAGTGTGCTTACTTTCTCTTCAGTTAGCAATAAGATGCCTGATGTTCCTTTGACGATGGGTATGTCAAGTGAGCGCTGGACCATCCCCATCATAGGGCCACCAAGCAGCATCCTGTAATTATCAGATGTGATCCCTCCGCAGTGTCCTACCACCTCCTTCATGCCTGTACCGACAGGAACAAGCATGTTTGACGGTCTTCTTACCGCGTTCCCGGTAACCGTCACTACTCGTTCAATGAGCGGTTTACCCATCCTGAACCAATCACTCAGCGCCGCAATGGAACTGACATTGCTTACCATTACTTCAACGTCCAAAGGCAAACTTCCACTTGGCACCTCCTTGTCAAGTATGGCTGTGATCAACATTTTCTCTGCTCCCTGCGGATATTTGACCTCCAGCGGGACCACTTCGATCAAATCGCCATCCTGTTGTGCTTTTTGAGTTAATATTTCAATGGCATCCGGCTTGTTTGCTTCAATCCCTATAAAGATCTTCTCTGCTTTGATGAAATGGTTAAGTATCTTGGCCCCATCTATCAATGCATCGGGATATTCTGCCATAACCCGATGATCAGAGGTAAGGAAAGGCTCACATTCACATCCGTTCAGGATCATGTAACGGCAGGTCTTATCAGGTGGCACTTTAAATTTTACGTGTGCCGGAAATGCAGCACCTCCAAGTCCCACTAATCCGCTGCTTTGAACAGATTCAATAAACTCATCAGTGGTCATCTTTGTAAAATCACCCGGTGAAGAACCTTTCAATATTTGGGAAGAATACGGATCTGTCTGGATCTTGATGGCCTGAACCATTTTGCCCGTAAGCGTTTCAGCAAGTTCGATCGACCTCACCTGTCCGTCAACAGGGCTATGAAGGGCCACCGAGACAAAACCTCCCGGTTTTGCGATCATCTCTCCTCTCCTGACATTCTGCCCCTTCTGGACTATGGGTATTGAAGGTGCTCCAATATGTTGTCCAAGAGGCAATATGTATTCGTCAACAAAAGGCATTCGCTCTATTGACAGGCTTTCAGTGAAAAATTTGAATTCTTCAGGATGTACCCCATGCTTAAAAGTCGCTATGTTTGAAAGTACCTGCATCACATTCCACTCATATTCAGTAAGGTCTCTTTCATCTGTTTCTTTAATTCACTGAGGTAATTTGCTTCCCACTCGGCTTTTTTGATCAAGAGTTCGCTCTCAAACTTTTCCTTTTCCATTTTATATTCTTCGCGAAGTTCCTTGTCAACAATTTTACGAAGCTTTTCAGGGTATAGGGTAAACAAACCAGCCCATTCCCGAAGGACCCTGGTATTTCTTACGACGGTATCACATGCTTTTACCAGGTCAGCACTAACTGCATAATACACTGCTTCTCTCGCTGCATTGACACGCAAAATGGCCGGTATTTTTTCCTTGTCTGCTTTTCCTCCTGAGATCAAAAGATCAGCGATGAATATCACGTTTTCACCACTTTCCAGCTTTGTAAAGTGACTTGCAAATTCATGCTGAAGGAAAGCCCAGTCCGCCCAGGTTATTTTATAGTCAATGGATGATTCCTGGTCGCCTTTCATGTAGTTTAACTGCACACGATGGTAGTCATCACCTATATTCTCAACTTCGGCACGTATGTGAGATGAAATGGAGTCAGACTTCTTCTCAGGATCATAGGACATCTGTAAAAATGCCCTCGAAGAAACAGCCAGAGCTGACAATTCCATCCAGTTCTTTGCGTGAATATTGAAAGCTGAAGCAGCAGGAGAAAGAACAGTCAGTATTGACGGTCCACTGTAATTCAGACTTCTTTTCATAAGTCTGTAGAGGTAGCTTCTGTGCGCCAGGGTTCCCCTGCCAATGAAGGTGCTCCCCTGGGCTATGAAAGGCCAGATATCGTTTGCTACCAGTTGAAGTTGAGCGTCTAAATGTTCAGGTGTCAATGTACCATTATCGATCAGGCACACTTTTACAGGAAATTGTTTTTCCAGCAAAGCCATGAGCATTTCGTTATTCACTGAGGTCATCCAACTTTTACCTGCGATCAGCAGAACTGGCTGCACGCTGTTTCTTTCTTCATCAGTGAGCTTTTCCCAGGTAAGTCCAACCAGTTCATCATCATGTTTCGACTGTACATATTTGTCCGAAATTTCCAGTTTCGCCCTGCGCAACAACCTGATCTCATCTATTGAATTCCTGATATGCCCCTCACAGGCTCCAAGTGCAAGCGCAGCAGTATCATTGTTCTCGCCATACAATACCGGCACACTGAATTGATTGTAAGGGTAATTTGCCAGGCCTTTCAGACTTTTATCGAGAATGACAGTGCACGAAGGTCTGCCCTGTCCGGTCATTCCTCTTTCCAGCAGGTTGTAGAGGCTTTTTAGTTCATTCAGCAGTTGAAGTTTCCTCTGAAGTTTTGATTTTTCAATAGAACTAAATGCTTTGGTTTCACCCCACTCACCAAAGATCTCATTCATATTGATCCTGCTTTCTTCATGCCCCGACAGCACTTCCATGAGAGAATCAAGATGATTTACCGGCAAACTGTTGCCCAGCATGTTCTTGATCTCTACATTCAATTTATCGATCAAATCATTTAATGCTTCTTTTTTGGTTGATCTCTTTGGATTTTCCCGTAGTGCATTTAACCCCAAATAATACCTTACCACCGTCTCATCCTGTGTTAGGTGTTCAAAAGATGAACTCGTAAATGACTGATAGAACTCCTTATTCAACATCAATGCCGCAAATGAGTCAAATTCGTTCTGGTCCACCAGACGCTCAATGCTGTATTCAGATGTTATTGGAAGTTTATCATACCTGTCGAAAATGCGAATAACTTCCTCGGTCTGGGATGACTGATCTTTCATTTGCATGCAGGGGTTATCACCGGTCATGGCGCAATGACCACAGCCACTGCAAGTAAAAGGATTCACTGCGATCGTAAACAACTCACCTGTTCCCTTTTCTCTTCTCTCCTGTTCAACAAATAAATGCTTGTCAGCAACTACAGGTATCTGACCTACTTCATTAAGGATGTTATCCCGTTCTATACGTAACGCCTGCTTACTATCATCTTCCGCTATTGATGCGGCCATCATTTCATCAAAGCCAGGGCCCAGAATATCTTTTACTGCTTTTATTCCGGACCGATCCATAGCAATAGCGATCGAAGCCTGAAGCCATTTCTTCTTCAATGGCATTAATTGTACTACCGGATTACCGGCCGAATTTGCCTGCTTTATCCCTTCATCTATAAGATCCGCTACAGTGATAAGTGCAGAAGGCAGTGCCCCGAAAGGGCATGAAAGAATCAGTCCGTCAATGTCATCGCACAGCTCAGGATTGAATACGGGCAGAAATTCGCGCGTTCCGGTTTGATCAGAAAAAGCAGCAGACGATGCTGGCATCACCGGGTAAGCCTGAAATGGATCTGCGATAAGTTCATCTTTAGCCCCTTCATACAGGCAGAAGGTATCATCATAGAACCTGTTAACCTTCGCATATGGAGGTCCTTGATTGGCCATCCTTTTTATCTGTCCCGGAATAGTGCCCGGTATCGAAATATTTGTATTCGTCGATGCTGAACTGACCTCGAGTTTATCAGCGTCAGGGTAATTCCTCAGGATCTGTTGAATCAGAATCTCGTGCTTAGGATACCTGCTGTTACTCAATGTAAGAGGCACATCAAGCCAAAATACATTGCTGCCGGAACCTACATTAAGGAGATGGTCCAGAGATGATACGAGCGCCTTTGCTGAAGGAGGATTCATAAACCATCCGTTCTCTTTGTATGCCTGATCGAACCTTCCTGAAGCAGAAAGTATCGAAAACAAGACTCCTTGCTTTGCGGCATCAGAAACGTGCTCAAGTACCTGGATTTTCTCAACATCCTTTATCGTATCAGGGAACGAAATGTTCAATGGATACAACTGCTTTAACAAAAACAGATCGGTTTTATTCTTATCCAGCTTTCTGAGGAGGTCTTTGTCTTCTAAAGCCTCCTCAGTCAGTGCTGTAGTAATTACTGCATTTCTGAATTTTTTTGGTCCGATACGCAAGTAAAGTTCCTGATTCCGGGAAGTCAGCTGCTGAAATGCCTTGAAAGTTTCATTTATAGCTTCCTGGTAATTACTTTGATCAAAGAGAGCCACAGAAGCTCTTTCCAGGCTCTGCATTTCATGATCTTTCTTAGCCCCAAGAAAAACGGGATGGTCCAAATGGTGCCATGCAGGCATCCTTCTTCGTTCAGGACCAAATACCATTTCCTGCGCCTTGGTCGGGTCCGGCACACGGGCATCAGGATTCCCGAACCATTGTGCCAATTCTTTGCTTGATGGAATTGAATGATCTTTTAGATCCGGTCCGAGATCCGAAAGTATTACAACAGGTGTCAGTGTCTTTTCGCTGATCACCTGAGAAATAAGCAGCATGTCACTGTATTCCTGCGCCGTTCTTGCACTAAAAATTATACAACCGGAATTGATAAGAAGGTGTAGATATGCTTGTCCGTTACCATATACTGAAAGCGTAAGCGGTACATGATTTCTGCAAAATGATGAAAGTGAAGCCACATTATCCGCTATATCTGATGAATCGATCAGCGCCGCAGATCGCATTCCGGTCAGGGCATTGCCCAGCAGTTGAGAAAGGCCTCCTTTGCTATTGACCTGCACCAGACGTCCAAATACATTGGACTTAATATCGTTTCCCTTTGACGGGATAAGAAGAGCTTCCGCATATCTGCTTGCAACCTCCAGAAAAATAGCTGATTCCCCCCTGTTCTTTAATTCGTCCATAACCATTGATCACTGATAATATTTTTGTCCGTCATAATCACTTGATTCAACTCTTCCTAACGGCAGATCTTCCTTTTCATCCCGACTGAATTGCCAGTTATTCTTTAACCAGACAATTGCTCCGGTAGGGCATCGCTGAATTGCCAAAGGAGATGCAAGATGGTTAAGTTCATAATTTATCTGCGCATATCCTGACCGGATCTCGATCAGTCCGGGAGAGGCATCTGCAACACATCTTCCGCAGGCATTGCAGGCAACAGAGCATCGGTCAGTTGCCAGATCCCCTTCTAGCTGGCTCTTGCATTGAACGATCAATTTCTGGCTTACCGGCATTAGTTCAAAAAGCCCCTTCGGGCATATGTCCACACAATCACCGCAAGCGGTACATTTATCGGGATCTACAACCGGGAGAGCGTCATCACTCATCGTGATGGCATCAAAATCACAGACCTGTTCACAATCGCCCAATCCAAGGCATCCCCAGCTGCAATCCTTCCCTCCACCTGCAACTACAGCCTCTCCCCGGCACGTTTGTAACCCTCCCTTATATTTTGCCCTGTTATGGGCTTCGTTCTTGCCTCCGGCACATAACACTCTGGCTACTCTTTTCTCTTCGGCCGATGCTTCAACGCCCAGAAAATCGGCTATCTTTTCAATCCCTGATTCTGAACTAACTGTGCATTTTCCCGGATTAAGATGCCCAAGCACTACCTCTTCAGCAAATGCGTGGCAACCGGGCATACCACAGGCTCCGCAATTCGCACCTGGCAGCATGTTCTCAACTTTATCAATTCTTGGGTCTTCATAAACCTTGAGTTTCTTATAGGCAATAGCAAGGATACTCGAGAACAAAAGCCCAAGCCCCGTAAGTATTGATATCGCTATAAGAACCTCGTTAATATCCATTAGTTAAACTTTGCTGCTCGTTCTATCAACTCTACAAGATTCGGTTCGTCAGGATTTAAAGGAGCCCCTGGATGGATACAAGAAGCAGGACAACTTTCTGCTGCCATTACGATCTGTTCGAAGGTGCCTTTGCCGGCATCCTTGACATACGCCTGTTTTTCCTCGTTATAAGCAAAAATAGCCGGGAATTGATCTGTGCAATCGTTGCATGAAGTGCACCGGAATGTTTCAATCCAGGCTTCCCCCAAAGGTTCAGGTTCAGGTTCGGGTGCCTCCTCCACAGGAACTGCCTCATCTGCCGGTGTACTGACGGCAGATTCTTTGGGTTCACTGGTTGGAGAAGCGGTTTTTGGCACTGAAGCTATGCTATCCAGATTTAAAAGGATGGAAGCGAGCTTATCCATTGCAACTCCGGCGGCATCCCTCTGAACTTTAGTCAGCTCATCGTTATGCTTCTTTAAAAGTTGATCTATTTCTAAATTCTTTGCTGATTCCCATTCTTTCTTTGCCAGAGCCAGACTTGTTTTTACATGATAATTGTTCTGTCCTCCCAGTTCCTGAATAAAATTCCAGAAATCCAGACGTTCCTGGCAGCTTGCTACCCACATATAAGGCAATGCTGCCCTAACCATCACATTTTCTTCATCAATAAGCCATATGAATGGGACTTTTCCTGTTTGCTCGTTTTGGCTAAGATCAAGGTAGTCATCAAGGGGTATGAGATACTCGTTAGCCATAGACTCCGGGACAAGAAACAATTCTTCCACCTTTTCCTGGGTCATGGCTTTGTAATCAGCATAAGTGAATGCCAGATCACTGGTAATTTCTTTATTATCAGGGCTGGTGTGAGTAAATGCATAGATCGGCCAGTCCTTTTCAGGCTGGCTATTATCCATCATATCAAAACGACCACCCCATTCCGTTGCCTTGTGCGGATCATACATCAGATAAGGGAAATACCTGCCCGCTGCAGCTGCATTGATCTTTAAAAATGATATCAAAGGATCTTCTCCTTTCGTAGGTACCAAAACATGCATCAGCGCAGGTGCAATACTGCTTATTCCCGCTCTTAACCCGTTTAGCAGGCCTTCAGGACGGTCTGTAGCACATTGCAGGGTAAATACATTACGATGCGACAGAGCATTGGCGGCTAATTCCTGCCTGAAACTTAAAGATGCGTCCTCCCAGTCAATATCAGGATTTGTAGGATTAACTGTCCGGTCAATAACAGCAACAACCTTAATAGGCTTGTTGGTCACCATTAGTTTTGCAAATTGTGACATCCCTTCATTTAGCAGATCATTGCTATGGGTAACAAGGAGAACAGGAGGGAATATGTTCAATTCTTCCTGCTCAAGTTTGAACCATTTGAAGTGTTCGAAATAATCGTCGTGAATATCGACATCGTATTTGCCTGCCAGCTCAAGATCAGCTTTTCTCATTGTTACAAGCACCTCTGTGAAAGCAGCAATGTTCTTGTCAAATATTTCCTGAACCCGGTCAAAAGCTTCTGAAAGAGTAGTATAGGAAACTTTGCTCGATGTAAATATATCCTTCCATCTGTACTCGTTCTTGAGTTCTTTATTTACAACCAGATGCGCATGATTCTCCTTTTGATCAAGTACCGAATCAAGGAGATCGATTATATTTTTGATCCTTTGTTCGCGATCCTCGGTCATTGTACTGCTGCCAAGTTGAGGCACCATATCCCGGATCTTGTTGAACGCGATCATTTGTTCCGCAAATTCAAATCCTTTGCCCGTGATTTCCTTTCCTGATTTCTCGTGCTCGAGGTTCAGCAGCTCGTGAAGGCCATCACGTTTCTCCTTGATGCGGCTCTTATAAACATTTCTGTTCCATTCAATCTGTTCGAGCTTCTGCCGTAAGAGAAACATGGGTATCTCATGACTAAAACTCAACAAATAACCCTCGTCAGGAAGCTCCTTGTCAAGTTTTTCAATATTTGCAATAAAGCGCTCCCCATCCTCGTCGTGAACTTCAAACTTCTTTAATTTACTTATCGCCTTTTTTCTTGCTTCCGCAAATTGAACTACCCCTTCTTTAATGGCTTCTTTAAAATACATATTCAGCCTTAGAAGGTTTAACTTTAAAACTTTAGCCTCATCCTTTTCAAAAAGCCTTTCAACAGTTTCCTGAAGGAGTTTTTCCAGTGACTGGCTAGTGTCTTTCTCACCTGCCAGATAGAAAGGATATTCNNTGCCTCAATCGTTTCCAGAAATTCTTTTCTTCCTCATCACTGGCAATATCTTCAGGAATTATTCTAAAGGGTTTAATTTCTTCCTTTTGCTTTATAGAAGCTGCCTTTCTCTCCTCCTGAAGTGCCCCTTCTATTAAGAAATCGCTATATGAAATTGGTTTCGGCATGATCTCAATCTTTAAATCGCATATTTATCCAGTAGCCCATTCAGCCCTTCCAGCCTTTTATTAACAGGCATTTTAATATTATGAGCTCCATATTCGTCATAGCGCAACGCTTCGGTATTCTGATAAAACAGCCCAATAGGGTTTGAACCGTCCTCCAATTCAACATATTCTCTTGCTTTGTCAATATTTGAAGGATCATGTTGTATGATCTTGCCAAAAGAGTTCCTCACCTGGTCATCAAGTTCAATGCCATTTTCATGATCGAGCAGCGTAAGTGATTCAGGCCTGCTGACATCACTACTAAATCCATCAAGCATCCATACCGGGCATCGTTGCAGAATTCTTACAAACGACAAACCGGGATGCTCATGCGCTTTTTTGATTGTTGCATAAAGGTGAGCCGGGTTCCAGTCGGCTGTTTGGGCGACAAAAGAAACGTTCGTAAACCCCAACGTACTTTGAATAGGATTGATAGGGGGTAGTATTGATCCCTTCGGATGCGTGTTACTTTGTGTTCCTACAGGACTTGTTGGAGAAGTTTGCTTTTTAGTCAATCCGTAGATCTCGTTGTCGAAAAGCAGGACCACCATTTTCATGTTATAACGTATGGCATGCACCCAGTGGCCGGCACCTATTGAACAACAATCTCCGTCACCTGTAATAACGAATACGTCAAGGTCAGGTCTTCTGAATTTAACACCTTCTGCTACTGGAAAAGCTCTGCCATGCAGGCCATGAAATCCGTATGTTTTCATGTAATGGGGAAAACGGCTGCTACACCCGATCCCCGAAACGAAAACCGTTTTCTCAGGCGGCAATTGCTCCTCTCTGCATAATTTCTGGACCGACGTTAAGATGGCATGAGCGCCGCAACCGGGGCACCATCTGGCCGTGCTGCTGCAATAATCTCCAATGCTATAGTATACTTCAGGAAGATCTAGTTCCGTCAAATCTGCTTTTATTCCTATCATGACTGTGCCTCTTTTTGTTTGTTATAATTGGTAAAAAACCTTTCTATCATTTTGAATATTCTCATAGGGCTCATCGGCTGACCGAATACATTACTGTAGGAGTCAATATCAATGAGTGTAACTGCTCTCAGGTAGAAAGCCAGTTGTGAATGCCGTCTGTTCTCTTCCGTTATCAGTGGTCTTCCTACGACATCACTGTAATTCAATTCAACAGCAACTACTTTCTTGAATCGCTGCATGATCTCTTTTATGCCCGGCTCAAGAGGACTTAAAAAGTGAAGATGCAGGTTGCTTACATTGTATCCTGCGGCCCTGGCTTTCTCCACAGCTTCTTCAATCGCCCCACGGGTGGACCCCCATCCAACAAGTAAAAGATCTCCTTCCTGGTCTCCATTAACAACAGGTACTTTGAGGCTTTGCTGAAGTGCCGCAAGTTTGCGACTTCTGTGTTCAGCGGATCTTTGATTTATTGCCGGTTCATAGGCCACGGTACTGTTCTCATCGTGAGCCAGCCCTGTGAGTGTGTACATCCCATTTTTCATTCCCGGTATGGGTCGTCGGCTTAAACCTGTGTTCGGATCCCAGTCGTATGGTTTTACGCCTTCCTTCCAGGGGCTTTGATCAATTGGCAGAGCAAACCATTCCTCTTTGACCTTTGGCCTTGGGAAAGGAGAAACGCCCGTTGCCAGATTAGTATCTGAAAGCACAAAGACCGGAGTTCTGAATGATTCAGCCAGCTTTCGTGCAAGAATTACAAAATGAAAACACTCCTCGATGCTGCTTGGAGCGATGATAACTTTTGGTGCATCTCCGGGATCCCCATAAAGAACGGAGAGCAGATCGCCCTGCTCTACCTTAGTCGGCAATCCTGTACTAGGACCACCTCGCTGAACATCCACAATGACCAATGGCACTTCTGCCATTACTGCAAGTCCGATAAATTCAGTTTTTAGCGCTATGCCGGGGCCTGAGGTTATAGTAACTGCCGTTTTGCCGGCATAACTGCAACCGATCGCAAAACCGATCGCTGCTATCTCATCTTCTGCCTGGTGTACGATACCTCCAACATTATGGATCGCTTCTGCCAAATGATGGGATGCAGATGTTGCCGGGGTAATAGGATACATGGAACATACATCTATACCAGCCGCCATAACACCAAAACTTATTGCTTCATTTCCATTCATTACCACCATTTCCTCGTCTGTTTCCATGGCTGGAATGGCAAAATGAAGGTCCAAGTTCTCTGCTGCCCAATCATATCCTGAATTGAGCAGGTTTATGTTTGATTCAATAATAGCCTCGGACTTCTTTTTAAATATTCTTCTTATCTGATCGTGCGCTTTGTTTCTGTCCCTTGAATAGATGTGGCAAAGCATACCTAAAACCCACATGTTTTTGCCTTTTCTTGGGTCACGGACAACCTTCAGACATTCTTCTTCCATTGGGACCTCGTAAACACTGGCGCCCATCTCTTTGAACTGGGCAATGGCTTCGGTATATTCCGTCCGGATCTTATCGGTAGGATCATTGGCCCATTTGTTCTCTATGATCAGAAAGGTGCCTGGTTTATATGCCCTTTGACTCAGTCTTCCATATAGCACCTGTTCATTGAATGCGACTACGAGCTGTGCATGATCACCCATGTTGGTCACTTTCTCGCTTCCAATACGCACCCTGATACCTGAAGCCCCGGCTCTTGAACGTGCGGGTGGCTGAATTTCCGCAGGTATGATCTCTACTGTCCAAACCCCGTTTCCCATTTTGGCCGAAATTGCGCCAAGGCTCTGTCCGCATTTTTGCGCACCCTCACCGGAATCACTGACAATTTCAACAATCGCTTCCTTAAGCTGGGTTGCCGTACCCTTTTTATTCTTTGCAACTTTATCTGCACTTGTTAAAGTATCCATCCTTAAAAATTTAAAATAAGTCATCAAATGTGATCAGAATTTAGTGCCCAAGACATGACCAAAGTCAGTTTTTGGATTGATATGATGCTTAAACAAAAAATATCTTTAGTCCCGCCAGGACATATTTTATAATATGTCGGTAATATTCCTTAAGAACAGGTAATCAATCATAACTAAATATATTATGTCGTTTATTTCAATTCTGGAATGATTTAAGAATATGACATTAAAGAATGAAGAATAAAATGGAAAACTTTTAAATTGGAAAAAATTTACCTGCATGTCAAAGAACACAGGCACCATTGACGAATACCTAGCAAAACTCCCTGAAGAGAGAAAAGAGTGCGTGAAACGCATTATCGACCTCATTGAAAAAAATATTCCAAAAGGGTTTGAGGCTCAGATCAATTATGCAATGCCAGGATTTGTGGTTCCTCACACCTTATACCCGGAAGGTTATCATTGCAATCCGGAGTTGCCACTCCCATTTATTAATGTCGCCTCACAGAAAAATTCAATCAACCTGTATCACATGGGATTATATGCCGACAGGGAATTACATGACTGGTTTGTAAATGAATATCCTAAACATGTAAAAACAAAGCTGGATATGGGTAAAAGTTGTATCAGGTTTAAAAAAATAGATCAGATCCCTTATGACCTTTTGTCGGAACTGGTCAGAAAGATGTCGCCTCAGCAATGGATCGACCTATACGAGAAAAATTTTAAACTTAAGTCAAGATCAAACAATTGATCTGTATCTAGCCACTCACCGAATTTTTCGAAATTGTCATTCGTCATGTTTTCACCCTTATTTAGCTGATTACCTATGAGTTTTATCACGGGCAATTTTGTCATCGGTCAGTAGTCAGGACAATTTACCGACATAGCTTTGATCCAAAATATAAGGCTATGACAACATCAGTAGTAATCGGAGGAAACTTTGCCGGACTAACAGCAGCTCTGGAGATTAAAAGAAGAGGGAAAGATGATCACAAGGTTGTACTTATCGATAAATCACCATTGTTTCTATTTATTCCATCGCTGATATGGGTCCCGATCGGAAGGCGCGAGATAAAAGATATTTCTTTCCGTAAGGATGAGATATTGAAAAAGAAAGGCGTTGATTTCATTCATGCAGAAGCAAAGAATGTGGATACCGTAAACCAGGTCGTGGTCACCGACAAAGGGGATGTCAAGTATGACCACCTTGTAATTGCCACAGGCCCGAAGATCAATTTTGACGTTGCACCGGGAGTGAAAGAATTTGCACACTACATTGGAAGTCCAAAAGGTGCAATGGATACAAGAAAAGCACTGGAGGAATTTAAAAAAGATCCAGGCCCTATTGTTATCGGGGCCACTCAAAATGCAGGTTGTATGGGAGCTGCCTACGAATTCCTGTTCAACATTGACCGTTGGCTAAGAGACCAGAAGATCAGGAAGAAAGTTGACCTTTACTGGATCACGCCTGAAGATTACCTGGGTCATTTTGGTATTGATGGAATGCCACTGGGAAAAACGATGCTTACATCTTTCATGAAAATGTTTAACATTCACTTCCGCACCCAGGTAGGTGTAGAAGAAGTTAAAAAGGATAAAGTGATACTTAGTTCAGGAGAAGAATTGCCCAGTAAATTCACAATGCTGATGCCACCGTTTGTTGGCGTTGATTTTGTAACTAATTCTCCGGGTCTGGAAGCGACTGCCAACGGATATATGCCGGTGGGGGACGACTACAGGCACCCTACCTTACCGAATGTTTGGGCGGCAGGTATCGCTGTGGATGTTAAAGCTCCGTTCACATCTAAAAAAGTTCCGTTCTCTACTCCGAAAACCGGATATCCTTCCGACGAAACAGGCAAGATCGTTGCGAAAAACATCATCCGAGTTGCTAACGGAAGAACAGATCTAAAGAAAAAAGCCTGGGGTAAAATACCCGGATTATGTATAATGGATGCGGGCCGTAAGGAAGTGATCATATTCTCTAACAGCTTGTTTAAACCACGGGTATTTGCTGTAATGATACCGAATGTCCTCTACGATTTTTCTAAAGTACTTTTTGAGAAGTATTTCCTTTGGAAATCCAGAAAAGGGTATTCTTACCTTCCATAAAGTAAGGTAGATTATGTGCAAATTTATAGGGTAGATTTTGCACAAACCCTGGCTGAATTCAGCCAGGGTTTTTTTTAATTTTCTATCACAGAATAATTTATATGGTTAACAATATATGAAACTATATATGTAAAACAGGTAAATTATACACAACTATATCTAAAAACAATACAAAGTATTATCTTCACCTCTACATTTAGCATTATTATCTAATGAAAAAACAAATTATTATGTTGACTTCGGGGATATTGTTGTCCCTGGGTCTTGTTCAGTGTTCAGATCAAAAAGTGGATAATGGGACCTCGGAAGAGGATTCGGGAATTACTGTTCCAGCCGAAAACTATGGCGGGTACAGTTCTCAGGTAGAATGGGGCAATCATTTGGTCACTATCGCCGGATGTAATGACTGCCATACGCCTAAAAAAATGACCGAAAAAGGTCCGGTGATCGATTCAAGTTTATTGTTATCCGGCCATCCGGTCAACATGCCTAAAATTGAAGTTAACAAGGCAGAAATGGAAGCAAAACATTTGGTGGTAACAATGGACCTCACAGAATGGGTGGGTCCCTGGGGAACGTCTTATGCAGCAAACCTGACGCCTCATGAAACAGGGCTGGGCAACTGGTCTGAAGAACAATTCTTTAAAGCGCTGCGCGAAGGCAAATTCAAAGGCCTTGATGGTTCAAGGACACTATTGCCTCCGATGCCCTGGGAAATGTTCAAGCATTTTTCTGATGACGAGATCAAAGCGATATTTGCTTACCTGAAAAGTGTAAAGCCGGTTGATAACATAGTGCCTGCTGCACTTCCGCCTGTTAGTGCACCGCAGTAGCAATCATTGCCAATCATCCAGATTTAGTTTTGGTTTGAGTGAAATCGAATCAGAACCGAGAACATTATTAATAGGCCAAAACATCCTTAGGTCTTTATTATTAACCTAAACCTGGCCCAAAAAACAGGTTATATGTCATATGTCATTTTAATTATTGGCAAAGGTTTCTATATTAGTCCCTTGTAAAAACTAATATCATGAGAATATTTCATCCTGTACTTATGATCCCTTTTCTTTTTTTATGCAATTGTAAGGAAAGGGATACTAAGTCAAATGACCCTGAGCCAAACAACACCACCGTTGATCTCAGTTGGAGTTCAATAGATGCAGGAATTATCTCTGGGGACGTGGCTAACTTGAAGTTCGCAAATCAACTTGAAGGCTACTGCATGGTACAAGCAGGTCAACATATCTCACATTTACTAAAGACCAGTGATGGAGGTTCTAACTGGGATTACACTGACCTTGTACAAACTCCGCTTTATGATGTAGCTGTTCAAGGAAATGGGATCTATTGTCTTGACATTTATGATCGTATTAAAACAAATCTTACCAAAGGTTCCGGTTCGTGGACAACAACAGATCTGCCATTTACTTATACACGGAGATTACTGAGCGATGGAAGTTCGATTTATGTGATAACCAATCAAATTTCAAGAAACAATAGCGAGATCTACCGGTGTACCAATGCTTTTAAATCACATGAGATGAAAGGAGTAACCAGAGGCAAAATAGATCATATTAGATCGGCAGCCGGTGACGTTATTGTAGTCTCAAACCCGTATGAATTTCAATCATACAATCCTTTCATCTATCGTGTTACATCAATTGGAATGGATTCACTACAGGTCGTTGGGCATGGGATGAACTCCCCCAAGGTATCAGCGCTGGCCCTTATAGACTCTAAGACAGGATACATTGGCATAGGCAATCTGATCTATAAGTTTTCCTTTCCATATGAATTTGACCTTTATAAGGAACTAGAAGATCCGTCAGAGATCATTAAGACATTAGATGTCCTGGATGATAAGTTGTATGCGGGCACCTCAAAAGGAAACATCTTTAAAATTAGCACTGATCTACTGACAACAGAATACAGTATTCCTGGCATTCAGATATACAGTGCAAACTTCATTACATCCTATAAAACAGCGTATTATATCGGGGACTCCGGAAAAATAATAAAGGGAACCTGGTAAGCCGGTAGATTTTCAGTTTAAATATCACCCTTAAATTGATTTTTCGGAAGAGAATCCTGAGCATGTAGTAAAAAAGGTCATGCTGTCAGAACAAATGCCAGAAATCCTTTCCAATAACATTCACCAAAGGCATCTTCCATTTTCAATTATAGAACATTAGAATAACATCACCGCTGTCTGAAAAAAAGGCGTCTAAAAAAAACATATGATTAGAAAGAATGTCACACAGCCGGGCTCACAAACCACATATCCACTTTCCCTTTCCCCTTGGCCTCAATCATGCCCCTGTATTCGAAAGAGAACTGAGGATCATCTTTGATCAGTTCATAGGTGTATTGAGAGATATTGACCTTTCCTGCTACACCGTTTGACTCCATTCTTGAAGCAGTATTCACCGTATCGCCCCAAATGTCATACTGGAATTTCTTCACGCCAACTATCCCTGCAACGACAGGACCTGTATGTACGCCCACACGAATATCAAAATAGGGCTTTCCTGCCGCAATCTTTTGTTTTTTGATTTCTTCGATGAAGGCACAAATCTCAAATGTGGCAAAGATCACGTCCTTTACGGACGAAGATTTCTCTTCCGGCAGGCCCCCGGCAGCCATGTAGGCATCGCCAATGGTCTTGATCTTTTCAATGCCGTACTTCTCCATAATCTGATCAAAGGCTGAAAAACAGACATGAATATCAGCAACCAGTTCTTTTGGACCCATTGCAGCGGCAATTGACGTGAATCCTTTGAAATCGGTAAAAAGTACGGTCGTGTTTTGTATCAACTTTGCTTCAGCTTCACCGTTCTCTTTTAATTCTTTGGCAACCTCCTCTGGCAATATATTGTGCAGCAGATCTTCACTGTGTTTTTTCTCCTTTCCGATCCTGACTCGTTGAAGAAAGAAAACTACGGAGAAGATGCTCATCAGAATGGCTCCCGATCCCAGTGCCCTGGCGGTAAGTTTTCTTCGCTGAAGTTCTTTCTCACGAATGGCAGTTTCTGCTGCATAGGCCAGGCTATCGGTAAGTGCCTGGTTTTCATAGGCAAACTTGAACTCGCGACGAATGGCCGCATTTTTATTCTCCTCATTATTGATGCTGTCCTGCATTTCGGCATACAGCACGTGCATGTCCACGGCTTTGTCCGTATACCCCATATCACTGTATATCCTCACCAGGTTGTCGGCAGCACGCCAGATACTCATTATATTTCCAGACTCCTGCGCCAATCTCAATCCTTCTTCAACCAACTTCATCGCTGTTGCCGGTTCACCCCGGGAGTGGAAATTCCCTCCTAGATTGATAAGTGAAATGGTCTCCATGCGCAGGTTACCGGTCTCTTTGCTGATCCTTAATGCCTTCTCGTAGTATTGTTGAGCCTTCAGGAGGTCACCGCTTTCGTTATAGTCCGACCCCACATTGACCAATGCGGTAAGTAAAGTACTCATTGCCCCGATCTCTTCAGCAATCACCAGTGATTGCTGGGACAACCTCATGGATTCATCCTTCCTGCCCATGTCACCAAGTAAATTGGCCTTGCTCAGGAGTACGCTGGCTTCAAGGAACCGGTCTCCAACCTTTTCAGACATAGCCAGTGCATTCTCCAGATGCTGCAGAGCCAGTTTGTACTCTTTCTGAATGTGATATGTTTCTCCGAGTTGTTTTTCGACATAAGCCACTCCCTGCGGGTGTTCGTTCTTTCGATGGGTGATAAGCGACTTGTCATAATAGTCAAGAGCTGCTGCGTAATTCCCCTGCTTATGCATGGTAAGTCCTATGTTCCCGTAAGTAGCAGCCAGTGCCAGGTAATTCTCGGTTTCCGTCGCCAGCGGGATTACTTTCTGGAAATAGAACAGTGCTGAATCATACTCTTCCAGGTAGGAATACAAATTTCCAAGATTTGCAAGGGCATTGGTCCTAAAAACCTGTTCACCAAATGATTCGCAATATTTCACCCCCCTTCTGAAATAGGTAAATGCAGAGTCGTATTGACCCAGGGCCTGAAAACATCCGGCTCTGTTGATGATGCTTCCGGCAAGGTTCTTCTTGTCGTCCAATGCTTTAAAATGACCTGCTGCTACTCTGAAGTGATCGATGGCTTTTTGAAAGTTCCCACGTGTCATATCCGCAAAAGCCATATCATTTACAGAGAGGGACTCATACTTCCTTAATCCTTTTTTCTTCGCATAGTCGAAGGCCAGGGTGGTAAAATATTCCGCAGTGTCAGGATTTGTGTTGGTATACTTCTGCACCAGTTGCCTGAGTGCATTTAGCCGGACCGTATCATGCTGTTCCTTAGCACTCCAGATACCCCAGAGTGAATCATTAATAGCCCTTGCCGGAGAAAACATTAATAGCACAAGGATCAGTGTGGAGGCAATCTTCTTAGAAGTCATATGGATCAAATATAGTTGAAATGAGATTTCAGTATCTGACTTCTGGTGGATTTGCTTTTCACCAGTCTATGCCATGTTAATTTTAAAGGTTTTCTCAAATTTAAATCTGCCCGTTAAACCAGAATGGATACACGCTTACCAAAGCCAACACAACACGGGACATTAACATCGTTATCCTGGAAAGTTCAGAGGTAAGCAAACCATTGCCGAATTGTAAAAAGCACCTCTACGGTGAAGGTTTTATCAATCCTGATATTTCGAAATGAAAATTTCCTGAACCAAATTTATAATCGATAAAGATTCATATTAGAGCCTGATGTTTCGATTATATCCAACCTTCTACTAGGGCAAGGGATTTTAATTCTTTCTGGCTTCTGCAATTTGTTTTTTGTAGAATATTGCGCCAATGAGAACGCACTGTAAATACAGAAATATGCTTTACTTCTGCAATGGCAGTTGCGCTTTTATCCTTCAGTATTAGTTCTAAAATTTCTGCTTCGCGAGGCGCAAGTTTATCTGGTAACCTTAAATATTCTTCACTGCAGATTAATATAGAATCATCCGAGACATGTGCAGCATAATTTGCTGTAAGAACAATTTTATTGCTGTGTCTTCGATCATTAATATCCATGTAAAAGGACATCGTTAAAGCCGGTGTATTGCTTTCGGTCCATTCCAACACATTGCTTTGAATCAGCATCTGCCTCTCAGATTTTACATTGTTTCCATTATCTATTCTGAAGTTCAGAGTGTATGACAATTGCTCTTTATCATTGTGGATATAGTGTTGGCATAACTCTGATATCCGTCCAGATATTTCTTTATTAAAGAGTGCAATATCCTCATTATGAATCCACGAACCAAACAATTGTTGGTCTCTACTTTTGTCTTCCTTTGTCAGCCTGGAAAGCTTGTCGAATGGTAAATTTGAATATTTGAATTTTTTCTCCAGATGATCATATATACAAATTGGTATATTCAAACGATCCATAAAAGTTGGTAGAATTTCACCGAGCTCTGAATGTTTTGAACTAATCCCTGCTGTATTTAAGAAATTATAATCTGATCGAATCCTTTTGCTTAAAATAGACATGGTAGGGGGGGTATTAATATAGATTTTGGTTTATTTTCAAGCAACTAATAAAGCAATATAAATACTTTAATAATTATTTGTGGCAATGTAATAAAAATAAAAGTAATACCAAACTTGTACTAGCACAGTTTTTCTATTGAATTTCTGTCACAAATTGTACTCTTTTGCAAACCTAACCCCTATATAAAAAGCAGTATGAAGACAAAATTTATTTATTCAGCGGTTATTTTGGCTTTCCTGATCTCAGGATGTTCAAATGACAGGTCTGACAATTTGACAAAAAGCCCATCGCAGGATGAGGCAAAAGTAATGAAGGCCAAGAAGACGCTTCTTGCTTTTGCAGAAACACAGAATTCGTTTCCAATGTTTAGCAAGGATCCGACAGCTATGTCTGCCAAATCAAATGTACTTGGCAAAAAGAGTTCAAAAAATGCCGGTTTAGCATCAAATGCAGATTTTAGCTACAATCACATGTTGGTTGATATGGCCACCGGAAATGCAGACTATGCCTGTGGTCCGACAGCCATTGATTATTATATTGGAGATATTATCGGCGATTGGGGCGAAAATGAGTTTAATGCATATTTCTCGTTTTCTGACCTGATATGGTATTATTATTTTCTTATTGAAAACACCGAAAGTTCAAACGAAACTTTTGGTATTGATGGAGAATATACTAACGTCACCAACAGGACCTTTAAAAGTTTGAAAAGTTTCTGGGACATCCCTAATGATATAATCATTTTCGGCGCTCACGGATCGTTTTTTGACGATACCGATAAAGTTGAAGAAATCCTGGAATTATATCGTTATTATCATTGGATCGATCCCGCAACTACTGATGATGAAATAAAAGATCTCGCCGAAGCAATTCAAACAGTATTTGGTTCGGATGAATTCTGGAATTTCGAACATCCGTTGCTTAGCTTCAATGCATTTGCAGCTTCGGCCGATGAGTTTTTTACTGACATTGCCCTTAAGATAGTAATGGGTGATGGCATCCAGGATGCATATGTTGCCCTTGGATATGGAGATGTGGCTACACAAGCAATTCTTGCACACGAATATGGCCATCACATTCAATTTGCAAATGATATAGAATTTGAATTTACTCCTGAAGGTACCAGGGAAACGGAATTAATGGCTGATGCACTTTCTGCTTATTACCTGACACATAAGAGAGGCGCAACGATGAACTGGAAAAGAGTTCAGAGCTTCTTGCAGGTCTATTTTTTAATTGGAGATTGCCAGTTCGATAATCCTAATCATCACGGCACACCAGATCAACGCATGAGAGCAGCTAAATTTGGATATGATGTAGCAACAGACACCAAAAAGAAAGGTAAGATACTTGAAAGTGAAGACTTTATTGAGTTGTTTTACGATGCAATGGAGGATATTATAGAGGATTAATGATCCGTATTCGGACTTAACTTTTGAAAAGACCCTACTAAACCGGGGTCTTTTTTTTTGCTTGATTTTGTCACTACGTCAACTAAAAGTGGAATATCTTTATAGATAAGTAAATAACACTTTTAGTTGACGTAGTGACAGAGATTAGGATTAATAATCAAAATAATCAAGGAAAATCCCTGTTCGACCTATGTTCGACCCATATAATTAAAAACCCCGCAAGTTATTCACTTACAGGGTTTTACATCGAGTATTCGTGGGCCCATACCGACGATCACTTCATGATGTCGGCATAAATACCTGGGCTCCCTGACGCGCACACTGTGCGGTCAGGATAAACTTCTCGCCCGTGGGCCTTCCTATTGATCAAAAAAAAGAGTGTGAGTTCACACTCACACTCTTTCTACTTGTGGGCCCACCTGGGCTCGAACCAGGGACCTCCTGATTATGAGTCAGAATAGTATTATTTGTTTTGATACCTGTTTTTAAGTTCCTATCTTTGGTATTGTAGGTAAAGAAAGGACTTTTACGGTCCATCAGTTTTGAGATAAAACTTGAATTACCATAGATATTGTATGCAAACAGTATGCAAATAAAAAATGGATCACGTTTTTTTGTTGCGCAATCCATTGATTTTCAGTAGCGAGAGCCGGGCATGATC